>CABMIA010000175.1 GCA_902386085.1 uncultured archaeon | reverse complement strand
CGCATCAGGAGTAAGTTCTTTCTGCGCCGAAGCCAGTGCAAAAGGATGCAATGTAACCGCATCAGATAGAATTTATACTTCCAGCCCATTGGAAATCGAGCAGAAATGCAGGCAAGACCTTGATACGGTACTTGGACAATTGCCTGATCTTATTGATTTATATGTATGGAATTTTTTCAAAGATATACCGGCGCTAAAAGCTCAGCGAGAAAAAGCATGTAAATTATTTATTGAAGATTTTAAAAACTATGGAACAAAAAGATACAAGCCTGTTGAGTATCCTGATACAGATTTCAATGATAACCAGTTTACCACTTCCCTGGTATCGCATTTTTTGTTTCTTTATGAAAATCATATAAATTACGATTCGCACAAGAAAATTATTTTGGAACTTCTTAGAATAACATCAAAAGAAATTCGTATTTTCCCGATTGTGAACTTAAAAGGAGAAAAATCATCATTGGTTGATACCCTAATTCATGATAAGGACTTTGAGCGATTTCAAATATCGGTAAAAAAGGTTGATTACGAATTTATGAAAAATGGAAATCAGATGATGTCAATAACACATTAAGGGAGTAGCATGAAAGTAAAAATTTGTGGAATCAGGAATGAACGCGATCTTTACACTGCAATAAACGCAGGTGCGGACGCAGTGGGGTTCATTACCGAAGTACCCGTGGACTCTCCAAGAAAAATCAGTCTTGCTGTTGCGGCCCAGTTGATCAAAAAGGTTCCGGTGTTTGTAACTTCTGTGCTCGTTATCATGCCGGAAAATGCAGAGAGAGCGATACAGATGATACATACGGCAAGACCGACTGCAGTTCAGATACATAACGCTCTGCCGCTGCCGGAACTTGAGAAAATCAAGGAAACAGGCGTGAAGCTCGTCAAAACAATCCCGGTATCCCGGGATGCAGACCCAAAATTACTCATGGAGCTTGTAAGCACCCTCACTGGAATAGTTGACGCTGTTCTTCTCGATACGGTGCTGGATGGGAAACCCGGCGGAACCGGAACGCCTCACAACTGGGAGATAACCAGGGATGTGGTTCTCCGGGCAGGCGCACCTGTGATCCTGGCTGGAGGGCTGAACCCGCATAATGTCGGGGATGCTATCAGGACTGTGCGTCCGTATGCGGTGGATACTGCATCAGGCGTTGAAACAGACGGCAGAAAGGACGAAACAAAAGTATACGATTTTATCAGGAATGCGAGGATGGTATGAAATTTGATGTAAGTGAAAAGGAGTTTATAAGCTTCGCAGAAGAAAGACCTGCGATAGTCCAGTTAATGTCAAGTATGAAAACAGAATGCTCTCCGCTTGACCTTTATGCAGCCCTGGATAAAAAATGTGCATACCTTCTTGAATCTGTGGAGAAAGAGAAAAAGCATGCACGTTTCTCATTTGTGGGCTCTCTGCCTGACGCATTGGTCACCATTAAGAACCGCTCGTTGACGCTTGATTACACCCGGAGAACGAATTTGATAGAATTTATAAAGTCCTCACTGGAAAAAGTCTGCGAATTTAATAAACCAATCAAAAACATTAGGAAATCAGAAGGGAGGATAAAGGACGGTTATGATACGATGGATGCACTGCGTGCTGCGTTTGCAGCTTCGGGTGTGAAATTTATCGGAAAGGGTTTTGACAGGCAGACGTTCCTTGGGGGTGCGATCGGTTTCTGCGCTTATGATATGGTGTATGACTGCTGGCTTGATATTAAAGCCAAAAAATGCTCAACCCCTGATGTGCAGTTCGCGCTCACCACAAAAACCGTGGTTTTTGATCACCTGACTGATGAGACGTATATCGTCATAACACCGTTTGTCTTTGATGGGGATGATCCCGGAGATGTGTACAGGAATGCACAGGTTGATGCTGAAAAACTTGCATCTGTAGTGAGTCATGCAAAACCTCTCACGGCGGCAAAAAACAAGCCTTCCGGTATGAACTGCAATATGTCAAAAACAGATTACGAAGATGCGGTCAGGAAAGCCAAAAAACACATAATAGACGGCGACATTTTCCAGGTTGTTCTCTCCCGCAGGTATGAGATCACAACAGACCAGACGCCGCTTGAACTCTATACCGCGCTCCGGAGTGTTAATCCAAGCCCGTATATGTACCTTTTTGAGTTCAACGGCACAAATATAATAGGAGCAAGCCCCGAGACCCTGCTTTCTGTCCACAAACGGAAGGCGATCATCAACCCGATAGCAGGGACATGCCCGCGCGGGAAGGACCTGGATGAGGATGAGGCTTTCGCAAAAGAGATGCTCGCCAGCGAAAAGGAGCGCGCCGAACATGTGATGCTCGTTGACCTGGGGCGGAATGATGTTCGGATGGTCTCAAAGGGCGGCACTGTAAAAGTGGAAGATTTCATGTCAGTGCTGAAGTATTCCCATGTGCAGCATATCGAAAGTACTGTGTCTGGCATGCTTCGCGAGGAATGCGACCAGTTCGATGCCACGCGAGCCATCTTTCCTGCAGGTACGCTCTCGGGTGCGCCCAAGATACGCGCGATGGAGATCATTCACGACCTTGAGAAAGACGCACGCGGCATATACGGCGGAGGCGCAGGTTATTATTCATGGAACGGGGACGCGTATTTTGCCATCGTGATAAGGACGATAATCAAGAACGGCAGGAAGGCGATCGTGCAGGCGGGCGCAGGGATAGTTGCTGATTCGGATCCTGAATACGAGTATGAAGAAACTGAACGCAAGATGGCGGCTATGATAAAGGCGATTGGAGGGGTTGATGAACCCGTCAAAAAAGGACAGATATCTCCGGGGGTTCATCAAACATGAAAGTCTTGTTCGTGAACAACAAGGATTCCTTTGTCTGGAATCTTGTGGATTACGTATCCATATTCGAGCCTGATACTATTGTAGTTCCAAATACCATTTCATTGAAAGAGGTGGAAGAGCTCAATCCAGGCGCCATAGTGATATCACCCGGCCCGGGGCATCCTGCAAACCCGAAAGATATCGGGACGTGTCTTGAGATTATCAGGGAATCCACCGTTCCCCTGCTCGGCATTTGTCTCGGTCACCAGGCAATAGGCGTGGCATTCGGAGGCGAGGTGAGCCATTCCCCTTCTGGTCCGGTACACGGGAAGACAGCGCTTATAACCCATGACGGCAGCAGCATATACAAGGGCCTGCCGGATTCACTTGTGGGAGGCAGGTATCATTCACTGGCGATAACAAAGCTGCCGCGCGAGCTTGAGGTGACTGCGAGGACGGGGGAGGGAATAATAATGGGGGTGAAACACAAAAAGAGACCGATATTCGGGTTGCAGTTCCATCCGGAATCTGTACTCACGCCGCATGGGTTGAAGATTATAGAGAATTTTTTGAAGATGGCGAGGGAAGGGATGAGCTAATTCTAAAGATACTTAAAATATCGGCGCACCGGCAACCAGGCTCCCTATCACATACCCCAGGATTACCCCGCCATTAAGGAACGGAAGTCCTGCCTGCGGTCTTCCTTTGATTACAAGCCCCATAAGAACTAAAAACCCTACGAAAGTTCCGACCATCGCGCCCAATGCAGGGATATTGACAGACCCTATTATCGGCACAGGATAAACATCGGCCCTTCCGAAAAAATTTGCAGATACGACAAGCAATGTTGGCATTACTGCATCCCCCAGTCCCATGAAGAAAGCCTCTCTCTCTTCTTTATCGAACTTTTCGGTACGGAAGGAATAGTTCCAGCTTTTTGGTATCACAAGTAAAATCGGAAGACGCAGATCCATCACGCCTTCTGCAAGCGCGATCATGTGTTTTGTCCTGTACACTGCGATATAATCATAAACCGCCAGCAGTACAAGCAAAAGAAGCGTCGGCCAGATAGCAAGGGAAATACCGAACATCGAACTTGCCCCCCCGCCGATTGTCACTCCTACGATATCAATCACATACCATTCAGGGAATTTATACAAAACGATCGTAAGTCCTATTGAAAGTACAGAAGTCAAAAGGAAATTGGATTCCATTGATAAAAAAGAAGAGAAAAGGGCAAAAAAAACATAATAGAGAGTTGAAGCTACAGTGACGAAAATAAACGCCTGGATTATCCACTTTTTATTCAGTTTTATTATTAAAAAAATAAGGGCAGTAAAAATTAAAATGATTGCTACCCAGATAAAAACATTGCTTGTAGCATCAGGATTTGAAAATGCTTTGAAGTTGTTCCTGTCTAAGGGTTTACTCAGGGCTACCGCGATGAGTTGAACCAGCAGCAGCATGAACGCCATGCCTATAAATGGAATATATCTGGTAATTTTCAAATTAATCCCATTTATCATGTGAGACAATGTTATTAATAGTTTGTTCGGAACAGGCCTTCTGACTTACTCCACCTGTGTATGTTTGTGAATGCTTTCAATTGTACAGATCATTCCGTTAAAATTCTTGTCTTTTATCCGGGGTATCAGCCAGCCGGATTGATAGTTAGGGCCGTCATTGGAGATAACAAAGGGTACAGCCTCGTAATAGAACGGTTGAAGTGATTCCTTGGCCCTCAAATAATATGGCTTGAAGAATTCAAGTAAAATCAATAACTGGAGTCCGACAATAGGCTTTGGGATTATCTTTTCCATGCCTTTATTGGCATAAACGATAACATCGTTTTTATCCGTTACCCAGATGCCATTGACGATGCCTTCCAGAACGCTTTCATAGAATGCCCTGCTCTCTTTTAGCTGGTTCTCAACTACGTGTTTGTAGAGCGCCATCTCAATATTGATCTGCAATTCTCTTTCTTTGAACGGCTTAATGATATATCCAAACGGCTCTGTTATTTTCGCCCGCTCCAGGATTTTGCCGTCAGAATAAGCTGTGAGATACACAACCGGAATATTGTAAAGAGAGCGTATCTGGCTAGCTGCATCAATTCCGTCAATTTTGCCATCCAGCATAATGTCCATCAGCACCAAATCAGGAATTAACTCTTTCACTTTCTTAATTGCAGCCTCTCCTGAAGAGACGACTGAAGGGACGATGTATCCCATATTCAATAAACTTTTTCGTATGTCCTCAGCAATAATAACTTCATCCTCAACAATCAGTATCCGAGTTTGTACCATTATTTCACATCCCTGAATTTAATCTGGAATTCAGTTCTTTACCTCGATTTAAATTAATCCAACCATGAAGTTGATTTTCTGCAAGTATCGTAACAAGGTATCCTATTAAAAACTCAGACTTAATTATCGCCAGGTTTTTTGAAACATTTTTTGTGTTGGCCATTAGTCCCTCATATTCAATAAGTTTGACTATATATTTATCTTTTTCCTAAGATTTTGAATTCTTTGCGAATTCTTGACTAAAAATATGGTATATTACTGGTTTCTGACTGTTAGCACCAATTTTCACAACAACGGTTATTTTTTTGTGTAGCTTAGTATGGATTGAGGTTGGCGGATTCCTATCCTATCCTTATCCAATACCAGCTTTTTTGCGCCGACCTCTTATAATCATATTCAAAAAATATCAATCGATTCTTGAAGTGCAAGGCTGTAACAAACTATTTCTTTTGCCCTTCAGTATATGGAGCAGATGATAATCGGGATCTTAGGACCGGAAGGCTCGTTTTCGGAAAAGGCCGCAAAACAGTGGAATAGCGGGGCAGAGCTACGATATTATGACGATATACTGGATACTGTGGATGCGCTCCTTCAAGATGAGGTGGATTACAGTATCGTACCCATCGAAAATTCAATAGAAGGATCGATTACGCTCACTCTCGACCTCCTCCTGGAACACAACCTGGAAATCACAGGTGAGGTTCTGGTCAGGATAGAACATTGCCTTCTCTCAAAAAGCAGGCTCGATGATATTAAAATAATAATGTCGATTCCCCAGGCCCTGTCGCAGTGCAGGAAGTACATCAAGAATAATTTTAAGAATATCGAGGTGCGCTCTTCGCTCAGCACCTCTCACGCCGCAAAGCTTGCTTCAGAGTCTACAGGGATCGCCGCCATCGCTTCCCGCGAATCTGCTAAGAGGTACGGGCTGGAAATACTGGATGAAAATATACAGGATGCAAATGAAAATGTCACAAGGTTCGTAGTAGTGGGGAAAGACATGCCCCATGCGACTGGCAATGATAAAACTTCAATCATCCTTTACCTTGAAAAAAACAGGCCAGGTGCGCTTTATGATATCCTGGGGGAGTTTGCGGATAGAGGGATTGATCTAACGAAAATAGAATCACGTCCCACAAAAAAAGGCCTGGGAGACTATCTTTTTTATATCGATATGAAAGGGCACATTAATGATAAAAATGTAAAAAAGGCTCTTGATAAAATTAAAAGCAAAGTCGAAATGCTCAAAATACTGGGCTCGTATCCTGTCGCAAACAAATAGTAACCGTAGCCGCATCTGCGGATGCTGCAAACAAATCCTGGCGAAGGACGGTTTTTTCCTTCGCCAGTTAAACTCTTGTTTGCTGCTTATACTGTGGCCGGTGTTGTACCGGTCGATGTTGTACTGTTTGGAAACTCAAATTTCATGTTTTCGATATACATTTCAGCTTTAACACGGCGGATGTTCTCATTTCCGGATTCAACCTTCTCTGCTGCCAGTTTAAAGATCCCGATATGTTCAAACCTGAGTGTGAAGAATGTCTTTTGCAGATTTGGAGAAATATACTCAAGAGTCCCGCTTTTCTCCATATTATCCCCGTTATTACCGTTTATCACAAAATCCTCAAACCAGTCATAGAATGGCTGGGATTTCGAGTCCGCCAGAGTAACGACCAGGTTGGGTATTTCCAGGTAGCCGGGTTCAGTCTGATAATCCCTGAGTTCACCTACAGAGGTTTCTACAACTTTTTGTTTAACTATAATTGCTTCTATTTTATTTACCCTGCTTGTGGCATCCTCTGAAACACCATCAATATGAAGCCTGAAATTAGAAGGTTTCCACAACTTTTGAACAACTGTAAATCCGGCACCTACCTGGTTATTTTTGAAAGCTGACGTTTGCCTGGTATATTCCGGGATGATCTTTATTGTCATTTTGGCCGCATCCTTGCTGGCAGCATCCAGCGCAGGCATTCCGACTTCGCCGATCAGGGCATTGCTGAAGTTCATCCTGCGGATTTCCTTATAATTATAGTCTGCCAGAATAATCGCCCCATTCTTACGAGGATTCTGATGATTAAATGTGTCCTGTATCCACGCATAGAAGGCCTGGGACATGCCTGTGCCAACTGTAATTGTAATGTTCTCATATTTGACGCCGCCTATGTGTTTCCTTACGATATTGTCTGGCCCTAAAGCCTCAAGGATTACATCAGATGAAGGGTCCCCTCCTTCAGCGCTGTAAAGCCAGCCTGCAAACTGTCCATCCAGAATAAGGCCATACTTGCTTGCTACGTAACTGCGCTGGTCCCCCGTCAAAGCAGCGCTCGCTGCGGGGATCATGCTTATCAATACAAAACCTACTAAAATCTTTATTTGCCAGTCTTTGAATAAATTCATATTTTCTTCCTCCTTAGAGCAGTTTTTAAGATTTATTAATATTAAATTTCTACAAGAACTGAATAATTGTCATGCAATTTTATATTTCTTATAATCTTTTCACCCCGCGAAATATTCCATCACTACACTTATTGCTTCCTGTCTTGTCAATAGTTCTCCAAAGTAGTCCATCACAGCCTGGACTGCCTCGTCCCTGTCGATTCTGCCATTGCCGTTGGCATCGTAGTTAATTCCTCCCACACGTACGCTTGATGTTCCTGAAACGGTACCCGTGTTCATTAATTCGTCCTTGAAGGTGCCGCTTATCGGATAGCTTCCATTAGCGGAAGGCGCTATGAGCGTATAGATTATAGGCTCACTGCCGATCTGTGTAAAGCTGTATAAATTGCCCTGTTGAGACTCTCCTGCAGATGAACTGACAAAGGTAAAGCCATTGGGGATTGTCTCAATAACCATGTAACCCGGAGATTCAAAAAGCGACAAAGGTGATGGCATCAACGTTATATTTAGCCTGTCCCCAGGGTGGATTATTGAAGGCTCTATCCTTCTGGCGACATCACCCTGGCTTGAAACCGCCGGTGTTGGCGTGGGAGTTATGGCTGTCTGTCCGCCTGCTTCTTCGCCGACCAATTCAACAGCATCAATTTCATTCCAGCCCGGAACAAGACTGGTATCAATGTAAAGTTTCACGGTATTCGTGGGATAGTATGTTTGAGCAAACGATATGTTTGACCATCCTATATTATCTGGTATCCCCGTATTGGTGTCGTTTCCTGTCCAGACCGTATGATATATCCCGTTGTCATCCATCAGGTCAATTTTAATAAGTGCCCCGGGATTATATGTCTCACGCACATTGACATTGGTTGCATAGACGGGCGAGTTGTAATTTAATTCAATCCACTGGATGCCCTCATGTTCATTCAGGGTTGCCCAGGCAGTTGCCTCGTCACCATATGTGAAAGTGTCAGGCACTCCCGCGGCCTGGACGGCTGACCAGGAATCCGGGGATGGGTGATATTCACTGCTTGCAGTTGCATCTGATGCCCACTGGCTGATTATACCTGCGTTCGGCGTGGTGAAAGAAACCACAGCCCCATTCTGCGAGCCTGCATTGTTTGTAGCCCTTACTGCATAGGAATATGTAGTACCTGACATAAGTCCTGTCAGGGTATAGCTTACGGCGACCGGTGAATTTCCACTTTCTATGTTTTGCAGCGGACTTATACCCCAGTCATTTATAGCTCCTGCCTGCGCCCCTGAGACGAAATCGATTTCAGTATCGAGCCCATTTGGATTTACCGAGCCCCGGAGTGTCGCACTTGATATTGTGATATCAGTAGCTTGGAGAGTGGTTGCGTCCGGAGGGCTTCCTGCTGAAAGGGTAGTGAAAGTTACAACCGCACCGTTTTGCGATCCTCCGCTGTTAGATGCCCTGACGGCATAGGAATAATTGGTGCCTGGCCTAAGCCCGGTAAGGGTATAGGTGACATCAACCGGCGAGGTGGAGGTGCCGATATTCTGGAGAGGCGTGGGAGAAAAATAAGATGACGAGCTCGAGGGGTCAGCCGAGGCAAAATCAACCAGGGTGGTCAAACCATTTGCGTTGACAGAGCCTGATAAAGTCGCACTCGTTGGAGTAATACTGGTGACTTCGAGTGTAATTG
>CABMIA010000174.1 GCA_902386085.1 uncultured archaeon | reverse complement strand
CTTTTGAATGAGGGGTATGTATCAGCGGCCCTCGAAAGGCGGATACTTGCAATGGAGGAATGGCTGGCTCGTCCTGTGCTTTTGTCAAGAGACGACGATGCGGAATATGCTGATATACTTGAGATCGATCTCTCGGAAATAACCGAGCCTTTACTTGCATGCCCGAACGACCCGGATTATATTAAACCCCTTTCTGAAGTGGCAGGAGAAAAAATCAATGAAGTATTCATCGGCTCATGTATGACGGGCCTTTCACATTTCAGGACAACAGCCCGGTTACTGGGTAAAGAAGGCAGGATCTCATCAAAACTCTGGATAGCACCGCCTACGAGACTGGTTGAAAAAAGCATGAAAGAAAGCGGAGATTATTCCAGGTTGTCTGAACTTGGCGCACGGATGGAAATCCCGGGTTGCAGCCTGTGCATGGGCAACCAGGCAAGGGTGGCTGATAATGCGGTCGTTTTCTCAACGAGCACGCGCAACTTTGATAACCGTATGGGCAAGAATGCAAAAGTGTACCTCGGTTCCGCGGAACTTGCTGCGATCACTGCCGTTATTGGAAAAATCCCGTCGCTTGAGGAATATTTTAAAAGAATAAACGTCAGCAAGCCATAATTGATATATTGTTTGAGCCATCGTTTAAGGGAGTAACGGATGACTGCAATATATTTTCTTTCAAAAGCCATGGAAAGAAATTTAAATGACTACAATCGTGAATATTGATATATGGACCAGGTAAATACGCTATTCAGCGGCAACAGTGATGCCCTGTGTATCCTCTGCAGGGGGGCTAAACTGTTGTGTGGCAAGGAGAGATGCCCGGTTCTTGTCAAATTTTATTCCAGTGCCAGGGTCAAAACAATGACCGACAGCCTGAATATCGACGGTTCCTCCCCGCCCGGGGTGTTTGTGGGCAGGATAGGGTATCCCTATGTTTCAGTCGGTCCCCTGATCCCGCCAACGCACGGGGACACAACCTTGCTTGATACGCCTGAGATGTGGATCGGAAAAAGTATTGATGACATCGTGGACTTCAGGTCCCAGCTTGTAAGGGGAAAATATCTGACCCATATAAGAGACCTTGAAAGCAGCCGCATCATTGAAGCCACGCGGGAGATGGCGCTGTGTGAATCCCCTATTGATGTTGAAGCTGAATTCTTAAAAAAACCAAGAGCAAGGCTTGTTCTTGATGATGAAGTCCAGCCCTTCGGGCCGACAGCGCCCCTTAAAAAGATCGATGTCGGGAACACTAGGTTTGATCACCGGATGGAGAAAGCGTATAATGATACTGACCTTAAAGCAAAGGATGCGGTGCTTGAACTCTATAAAAAGGACACCCTTATTTCAAGCATCCAGAAGGCGTTTTCTGTAGGCTCGTTCGGCGAAGGCAATGCGCGCCGGTTTGTTCCCACGCGGTGGAGCATTACAGCAGTGGACAGTATGATAGGCGCCCACCTGATGGAGAAGATGAAGGATTTCCCGATACTCAACGAATACATGGTTTTCGAATCGTGGCAACTGGATAACAGGTTTGTCGTGCTGATGATGCCGCGCGCCTGGAGCTATGAGCTTATCGAGGCATGGTATCCCAATACCGTATGGAACCCATTCGGGAAAGAAGTTGCGATAATGTCTTCATCTGAGGGTTTTGAAGGAAGAACGACGTATGCGGAGATAGGTGGCTGCTATTATGCTGCGCGGCTTGCGGTGAATGAGTATCTGGTGAAAGAGAAAAGGCAGGCGCGCGTGGTGATACTGAGGGAGGCGCATCCGGGCTATATCATGCCTGTGGGAGTGTGGAATGTGAGGGAAAATGTGAGGGCTGCACTGAAGGGGCAGCCCAGGAAGTTTGCTTCGCTGGATGAAGCTTTTATGTATATTTCTACGAGACTTGTTATCCCGAAAGAGAGATGGATCAAGGAGAGCACGGTATTGAAGGATACGTTATTCCAGAAGGGGCTTGAGGATTTCTTTGGATGATAAAAGAAATAACTGTAAAAACCGCACTTTCCCGATCGCAGCTACCCGGTCTTGAATATGCCCTCAACCCATACAGGGGCTGCGCGCATGCCTGCGTTTACTGCTACGCGCCGTCGGTCATCCACCGGGATGAAGGGAAATGGGGCGAGCTTGTCGAGGTGAAAGTGAACCTGCCCCGCATCCTGTCAAAGGAACTGCGGATAAAGAAAAAAGGTATTGTCGGGCTTGGGACAGTGACCGACCCTTACCAGCCCGCTGAAAAGAAATACGAGGTTACGCGCCTGTGTCTTGAACTCTTGTTGCTACAAGATTTTCCGGTGTGCATACAAACAAAGTCTTCCCTTGTGCTGAGGGATGTGGATTTATTGAGGCAGTTTTCAAATCTCGAAGTAGGTATTACGCTTACGGCGCTCGATGATGGTGTAAGGGCAAGAATGGAACCTGGCGCGTCAAGTGCGGGGGAAAGGCTGCATGCGGTTTCAGAGCTTACAAGGAACGGCATCTGCACATGGATTTTTCTTGGCCCGGTGATGCCTTATTTTACGGATGTTGAGGCGCTGGTTGATGTTATCGCAGAGGTGAAGCCGAAGTATGTGCTTGTGGAAAAATTGAGGCTGAAGGAAGGGGTGTGGGAGAGGGTTCGGGAGTTTGTTCAGGGATTTAAGCCTGAGTTGCTGCGTGAGTATGAGAGGATTTTTCTGAGAGGAGAGGATTATTACGGCCAGGTTTTTGAGGGGGTTTTGAGAAGATGCGGGGAGAAGAATATCAGGTGTGAGATGAACAGGTTATGATTATCAATAATATAATGCGAAAGAATTAGGGTTTGTCAATGATATATTATTGATAATGACTTATGAAGAAAACCACGTTATCATTAATATTTAAATTAAAGAAAGCAGCAGCATTTCCCTGGTTCACAGCAACCTCCAGGTATCCGTGGCTTCCGATCAGCGCAAGGGGTTCGCCCGCTTTGCAAAACCCATAAGATTTCTGGAATGGAATCCGTTTATCCTGGATTTCCAGCACATCACCGGGTTCAAAATCCACGACTTCTGAAGGAATATTTGTCACGAGATTCCCGAATGAATCGATAAATATAACTTTCCCCTGCAGAGAGCCATCTTTTCTCTTTCCTTCCCCGAAATCAAGATTTACAAAATCAAAAATCCGCCTGCCAGCATCTTCGATCTTTACTCCTCCTGAAATATGCGCTCCTGCCGGCGCAAAAATATCCCTGCCGTGAAAAGTGCCGGATACATCATTGAGGAACAGGTTCCTGTTCGTAATCTCATAAACCTCAAAATCACCAATGCTCCGCGCAGCCGGAATGAGAAGACCGTTATCAGGTCCTATGAAATAATGGATTCCCGAATTTCCGGATTCAGCCCTTATTGCAATCGGGCGCCGCTCTGTCCCCACGCCCGGGTCAACAACCGCTATATGAACAGTCCCGGATGGGAAATATTTTGCACAGGTCATCAATATGAACGCCCCGGCGCGCACGTCGTGGCGCGGTACGGAATGGGAGATGTCCACGATGTTAATGGCGGGGTTGATGCGCAGGATTATGCCTTTCATGGAGGCCGGGTATACGTCGCCGAAATCTGAGAGGAGGGTTATGATCATGGCTTTTCAGGATGGATTTAATATATAATAAGCAATCGGCAACTTTATATTTAATGGAGAATACCAATATAACCGAAGTCGTTTTTGCCAAATGGTGATGTGATGGACTCTGCGATGAAATCACAAAGCATTTCCCTCGAATGCTAAAGGATTTGGGAACTCTGGATTTATTTGCTTTCCATGTTTTCAAATTCAAATGTGAAATAAAATTTTCTTTAAAAATCTTTATTTACCGCAATATCATGTAAAACAATAATGCAAGTTAATATTTCAAATTCAGAGATAGCTACTCAAATTAGAGTATGGGAGAGCGTATCTTTTGAATGTAAAGAGACTCTAAATAAAGAAATCAAAGAGAAGTTATCCACTTATTTTGCCGCATTTGCAAATACCAGTGGTGGTCTGTTCATCATAGGGGTCAATAATTCAAAAGAAACAGTTGGTTATTCTTTGAAAAAAGGAGACCGAGAATACATTTCTGAGCAAGCTAAGAATTGTCGTCCACAGGTTCAAATAAACATTGAAGAAGAAAGGGATTATGATAATCACAAAATAGTCTTAATTTATGTTCATAAAAGCGATAATAAAATTCACATTGATAATAAATATAGATTTCCGATAAGAGTAGGATCAAACATAGATTACCTTGATATAACTGGCCTAATCCCGTTAGCTAAAGAAAGACTAGGGCTAGACTATGCAACTACAAAACCAGAAATTCTTTTGAGGAGTTCTTCGTTTGAAGAGAGGGTTAAAACTAAAGCCAAACCTGAAGAAATTGAATTATGTTTGAAGGCTGTTGAGTGGATTAATAAAGAGGCCCGTCTACAGGGCTTAAGAGAGATTGAACTTCTAAGCTATAAAAGACAAATGTTCGATGAAGACCAAATACTTGAAGCACTTGAAGAATTATTGAATGATAAAGAGGCAGAAATAAGAAAAAAAGTAATAGAGATCCTTTCAATAATGATTTCGAGTGAAGATGATGAATCAAGACAAAAATTGATTGATAGATATAGCAATCAATTAATAAATATCGCCAAAGCCGATTCGAATCTTGAAGCTCGTTCGGAGGCTATTCGAATATTAGTAGAAATGAATAATAAACATGTGATTGAAATAATCATTGAAATCACAATTCAGGAAAAAGACGAACTATTTAATAGAATTAAATCAAGTGGATTTAGAAATTTAGTTGAGGAGACTAAATTAGAAATTAAAAATAAGCTCATAGAGGAACTCAATAATTCAAAACAATCTGAAAATATTAAAAATAGAATAATCGAGATTTTGGAAATTATTCGGATGAGTGGTGGCTTTGATTTTTGACGCCTATTTTTTGTTTTTAAATGGTTTCCTGAATCATAATCTTTCAAACAATATTTGAGCTTCGGCTTGTTCTTTATTTTTATCACATATATACATTTATTTATAATGATAAAATTCTTTCAGGAAAAGATAACTTAGCCTTCGATATAAATATTTAAGTAATGAAAAACCACAATACAATTATGGCAAAACCAAAAATACTCACAGCCGTACTACATAAAGAAGAAGATATGTATGTAGCTGAGTGCCCCGAAGTGGGAACATTCAGTCAGGGAAAAACTATAGAAGAGGCCATAAATAACCTCAAAGAAGCTACTGAGCTGTATTTAGAGGAGTTTCCACTGGAGACTGATATAAAATCCATAATAACTACTTTTGAGGTGGCTCCGGTTGCCGAAACTTAGAAAAGTATCAGGGAAAATTGCTATCAAAATTCTCTGTAATAAGGATTCGAAATGAATGTTTGATGAAGCGAGCCAAGCCGCTTGGGCATGTAAAGATACGATGACGATGATGACGATTAAAGACTTCAATATTAACGCTCCGAGCAGGCGTTGTGATATTTGTAATGTAGAGCATTCAGAAAAGACGGCTTCATGTCGAGAATGTAATAATATCATTGAAAAACATAAAAATAAATGCACAACAAGTGAAGTGAGAAATGCATTGAAACGGGCTTATTCTCGCACAGAGAATGGGATACGTCTTTTCAAATGTGAGTATACAAGAATAGAAAGTCATTTTAATATTACAAACAAGTCTATTGACCCCATCGATGATGCTTTGATTTTGACGTTTGACCATAAAAATCCAATCTTCAAATCGAATCGTGGGGAAGTTGTTGTCTGTTTATTTATAATCAATCAAATAAAAGGAAAAATTCCATTTGGCTGTTTCAAAAATATTATTACCGTTCTAGCAGAGTACTTCAACAATAAGAATCAGGAGAATTCCGATAAAATTAGGGAAACATTAATTAATATTAAAAATTTTTATAATGAAGAAAAGTTGAAATCATAATAAATTATATACAAACTATATTCAAGCTTTTTTGGTAATTTAAATTGCTCTGCATACTGACTAAAATCTCTAAATATTGTACAGTTGAAGAACTAAAAAAGTAGTTAATGAAGTATTACCATATACTCGATGTTCATTATGATCGATACCGGCGCAAAAAAAGTCATGGAATGTTATGGCATAAAGCATGGCGAGAGCGTGCTTATCGTAGTGGATACCTTAACTCCCCCATCTATCGGCAAGAGCTTATTCGAAACTGCAAAAGCCCTTGGATGCGAGGCCATGCTTCTGACCATGCTTCCCAGGTCGCACCACGGGGAAGAACCGCCTCTTGTTGTGGCAGAAGCCATGAAAAGTGCTGATGTCGTGATCGCCCCGACCACGTTTTCCCTCACGCATACCCAGGCGAGGATAAACGCATGCAAAGCCGGGGTGCGCATTGCGTCCATGCCCGGGATCACCGAGCAGATGATGTCCTCAGGCGGGATGACCGCGGATTATAATAAGGTCAATGATATTGCAATTAATCTGAACATGCGGCTGGAAAATTCCCGAAGGGTCAGGGTTGTAACAGAATTGGGCACCGATATCCTGTTTAACCTTGAAGGCTGCACATGGATGATGGATACCGGGCTTTGTTTTGAACCCGGGTGCAGCAGCAATCTTCCTGCCGGGGAACTGTATATTGCGCCCAAAGATGCAAACGGGGTTTTTGTGGTGGACGGTTCCATGAGCGGGTTCGGGATTCTTGATTCACCCCTTGAATTCACGGTCAGGAACAGGTATGTTACAGGCATCAAAGGTAAGCATGCTGAGAAACTCACTGCAACGCTTGACAAGGTTGGGGAAAAGGCGCGCAATATCGCAGAATTCGGGATCGGCATAAATCCCGGAGCGCGGCTTATCGGCAATGTGCTTGAGGATGAAAAGGTCGGGGGAACGGTGCATATCGCGCTCGGGGATAACAGCACATTCGGCGGGGATGTAATTGCCGGGATTCACCT
>CABMIA010000173.1 GCA_902386085.1 uncultured archaeon | reverse complement strand
TTTAGTTTGCTGATTCATTTCAATCTTTTCAGGCCTGTCTCTTTTGTTAATATCGTCATCTGCTCAATCGCAATGCCATTTAATTTCTCTAATCGTTTCGATTTGTCAATTCCTTCTTTAATAAAAAGCGCATTTATATTTTCAAGATTCGACAGGCAGACAAGTTGAGAAACATCGGCATAATCACGCATATTGCCTTCAAGTGTGGGATTGTTGTTTCTCCATTCTTTTGCGGTCATCCCAAATAAAGCAAGATTAAGAATATCCGCTTCAGTAGCATATATTAAATTTTCTTCATTTCGAGAGATTTTACCTGGTATTAGATGTTTTTTTATTGCATCAGTATGGATTTTATAATTTATCTTTGCAAGATTCCTTTTGATATCCCATCCTAATTGCAGTCTTTCGTTTTCATCTTCCTTTAGTCTCTGAAATTCTTTTATTAAGTATAGCTTAAATTCTGCAGAGACCCAAGATGCAAACTCAAATGCGATATCTTTATGCGCAAAGGTGCCGCCATATTTTCCAGAATTTGATATAATTCCTTGTGCATTAGTTGCTTCAATCCATTTTTGAGGAGACAATACAAATGAGTTACTTCCTGCCTGACTTCTAAAGTGGTCGAATTCGACCAGTTTAAAACCAGGATTATTTATCCTCTCCCATAAGCCTAAAAATTCTATTGTATCTTTCGACCTGGTCCAGTTTTTTATTACATCTGCAGGATGTTCGGGATTCTTGTATCTTGCAATATCTGTCAGAGAAATATAATCTTCCTTCTTTTGTGAAGATAATGCAATTTCTGTTCCGAGTACTTTTATTTTCTTGGCCATCATAAATATCGTTCAGGGATTAATTCCTTTTTCATCCTCAAATTGTGGGGACAATGTCTCCACAATCTGGGGATATGTCCGGTAAAAATTCATGTAACGGTAGAGCTGCCTGCGGTTGCAATTGGATACACCTTTAGCACTCAACTTTTCCGCAAGCATCTGAAAAAGTTTATCCCCATAACGACCTCTGTCTTCCCCGTTCAGTTCGTATTCAGCAATGTGCATACCAATCATCCAGTTTCGCAGTGTCAGACTGGTGTTAACTGCACGGGTAGCCTGTTTTGCCAGTTCGTCATGTATTCTGGCAATAGTCTGGACAAGAGCCTCGAAATCATTGTGCTTTTCGCTCCTCATAGCCCGCTCTCCTGAACCATCACTCTTATCTGAGACCGATCTGGCTGTTCCCTCATCCCTCCCCCGCCTCCCAGTACCCGCCCCTGTCAGAGCCGATGCGCCGGAGCAATCCCATATTTTCCAAAGACTGCACCTCTCACTTCCTCCCATGCCTGAAAACATGCACACCTGCCCTTTTATCCTGCGGGACAACAGCATATGCCCGCTCTCTTGCTTCTTCCTCGCTCTTCCCTGAAGCGATAACAATATCTTCAAAAACTGCAAACCATGTGGTCGAGGCGCCGATCTGGCTCAATTTCTTTCCTGCTTCTTTTGCATATGACCTGCCGATTTCAAGAGAATACACATTCCCAAGAGCCGGGTTCTTTTCTAAAATCTCATGAATTTCATATTCATACTCCATCCTTCGGCTTGCACTTCTTAAATAATACCTGAGAAGTTCTTCATCGGATTCCTTCTTTTCCATCACTGGCTTATCAAGAGAATTTATTATCCCGAATTTACTCTTTGCTTTCTGGTACTCAGCCTGAATGCTGCGTCTCATGTTGCTTCCTATATGAATATTGTATGTGCTCATAAGCCCGCAGTAAATAATCCTGCTCTTGAAAGGAAACAGGATGGTCTCCACGAACAGTGGCATAAACGGAGGCACCACGTCCTCAATCTCATCAATTAAACCAAGAACACCGTACGCCTTCTGATCTTCACCGTTTGTCATGAAAACAGAATAGTCCTTTAAGTGAGCCACGATCAAAAACCTGTCTTTGACATAGTTTTTCCAGCTTCTGACTATATCAAGCTCTTCACGATTGAAGTTAAACGGGTTTTCAGAACCAAAAGAATCAATAAGCTCTATGTTGCTGAACAACTTTCCATAAAGTTCCCAGACTTTCTGCGGGTTTTCGTGCATCAGAACTGGCTCAATTGACCCTCCTATAACCCTGTACTTCTGGTTCACGTAGGACAGAAGCGACCAGTGCAGCTTGTAATACAAATCCACGTCTTCTTTGCTCAATTTCATAATCATGCATCTATAAAATATTCTTCCTCTTCTTTATCTTATTTTACCTTCAAAAGATAAACACCTTTTTCATTACACTTCTTTGCTTCTAAAATTTTGATTTTTCCCAAAAACCGAGGGTCTTCGCAATAGCCATGCTCAGTCTGACAATTAATTTCAAAAGAAAGCCTTCCGGAACAGCCGGAGCTATGAAATGAATCAAGGTTATTTACAGTGATTTCGTTCAGATTAAGAATGATATCGGCATCTTCAAGATCTTTATCTTTATCTTTATTTTTCATCTCAACAAACCTCAATTTAATAGATCATTCTAAACCTTAATTCCCAGCCCCGCAAGATTCTTCCCTATCTCCTCTTCAAGCTCTCTTGACCTCTTAAACTGTCCCGCCAGTTCCACCGTCAGCCTCTGCACCTTCTCCTCAAACGGCTCGCCATCCGCTTCAACCTCCTCAGCGCCCACATATCGCCCCGGAGTCAGGATATGCCCATGCTTCCTGATTTCATCCAGCTTGACCGCCCTGCAGAACCCCGCCACATCCTCATACTTCCCGCCTTCCCCGCGCCATGCGTGATAAGTGGAGGCGATTTTCTGGACTTCTTCGTCTGTAAGCTCCCTGTGCCTCCTATCCACCATGGCGCCCATCTTGCGGGCATCAATAAAAAGAACCTCTCCTCTTCTATCCCTGAACTTGTGGTTTTTCTTATCCCGTGCAACAAACCAGAGGCAGGCGGGAATCATCGTATTATAAAACAACTGCGAAGGCAGAGCAACCATGCAATCAACGAGATCAGCCTCGATGATGTTCTTTCTAATCTCGCCTTCCCCTGAAGTACTGGATGACATAGAGCCGTTAGCCAGCACAAAACCAGCGATTCCCGTAGGGGATAAGTGATGTAAGAAATTCTGCACCCAAGCAAAGTTTGCATTGCCTGTTGGTGGAACTCCGAATTTCCATCTTATATCTTCCCTCAGAAGTTCGCCTTTCCAATCGCTATCGTTAAAAGGCGGATTGGCAAGAATAAAATCAGCTTTCAGATCCTTATGCAGATCATTAAGGAAAGTGTCGTCCCACTGTACATTAGCATCGATGCCGCGAATTGCGAGATTCATCTTGCACAGGCGCCAGGTGGTCTGGTTTGATTCCTGTCCATAGATAGCAATGTCTCCAATCCTGCCCTCGTGAGCCTTAATGAATTTCTCGCTCTGGACGAACATGCCTCCTGAGCCGCAGCAGGGGTCAAAAATCCTGCCTTTGTATGGCTCAATCATCTCAACAAGAATCCTGACAATCGACCTGGGAGTATAGAACTGGCCGCCTTTCTTCCCTTCTGCATCTGCAAATTGACCTAAAAAGTATTCATAAACCAGCCCCAAAATATCTTTGGATTTACTTTCATAATCCCCAAGACCAATTGTTCCAACAAGATCTATTAATTCACCAAGCCTTTGTTTATCAAGTGCTGCCCGAGCATAATTTTTGGGCAAAACGCCTTTAAGGGATGGATTATCTCTCTCAATTCCATCCATTGCATCGTCAATAAAATTTCCGATAGTTGGCTGTTTTGCATTTTTCTGAAGATATCCCCACCTGGCTTCTGGAGGAACCCAGAAAATGTTTTCCGCCCGGTATTCGTCTGGGTCTTCCGGGTCTGCACCCAGATTAGATTCCCTGATTAAAAACTGGTTTTTCTCGGTAAATGCATCAGAGATGTATTTAAGAAATATCAATCCAAGAACAACGTGTTTATATTCGGCAGCGTCCATATTATTCCTGAGTTTGTCTGCTGCCTGCCAGAGCTTTTCTTCAAAACCGAGATTGGCTCCATTTCCATTAGTTTTGTTTTTCGCCATAACCACGCTCTTTTTAGTCCTCACTTTATATTAGCTCTTATAAAAGCGGATAGTTCTTTCTACTTTATTATCAAGAACACCTACCAGCCATTCATTTGTATTCTTTGGGAATTCTTTACAATCTCCATCTTTTTCCTTGACCAATCTTCAATCTCAAAATAGTTATAGGTCAATAAAATCTTTTGGCTTATCGATCTCCCAATAAAAGGCAGAACTGCAAACCCAAAGAGAATCTTATGTTGCGCCGCCCGGCAGATGTGCGCAAACTCGCATCCGCCTGCGTGCGGACGGTGTCCTTAACGCGGGTGGCCGGGCCGACAGTCCTGCGCTCAGGCAGGTGCCCGGACAGCAAATAGCCGCTCACGTTCTCCCTTTTAAGTCTTCAAAGGATGCGAAAAATAAGTATTGCCCTACGTTCACGCGAGAAGCGAATCTTCCACCTCCCAATATCAAATTGCGGTGCGCCCAATTTGAAGTTTCATCATGTCCCATTCAGACTCTCAAGCTTCTTATCATTCTTTCGCAGTTTCTATGATTCTCAAAAAAGTTCACAATAATCATACCCATGAGCTCATTAAAATCTATTTTCGGAGCTTTGTAATGTGGACCGCCATGCTCTAAAAGTTCTTTTGGAATCAATTCCGATAAATTTTTGTTGGCATCTTTTTTAATTCCAACATGCAAGTGATGAAGAGGTTTTCTTATTCCATTTTCGATCCCTTCGTTTTGATAGTGAAAGAAAAAGCCTGTATCGGGTCGTAAATATTCATAGCTGTATTCCGCAATATTCCCATCAACAATCCTTTCAAAAAAATTTAGTAAAGAACCATCGATGAAAACAATCTCTTCTGAAATCGTCCCATAATTCCTGAGCTTTTTGCTTTCATTTATATCGAAAGACGGCAATCCATCAATTATTTCTTTACAATGAGTATAAAAAATTCCTCTTATTTCAGCCGCTCGGTCTCGGACTTTCACTCATACTCATCCTTATAGAACTCGTAATAACAACCCAATTTCATAACTTCGTGACCATGAACTTTACCTTCTTTCCATGCTTTATGGAACTCCTCAGGGGTCATTCCAAACCTCTTTTCTATCTTGGATAGCTCTTTTTCGATATCCTTTTTGTCTAAAATATGGAACGGTGGTACGCCCTCATCATGCATGGACTTACCTGCTGCGCTGATTGTTGATGTCTGTTCATTGAATGATCCAATGGTTGCATCTCTAGTACTACGCCCTGATAATGCGGATTTTCCATGCCTCTTTGATCTTTGGGTCATATACTAAGAGTTAGTAAGGTTTAATTGTACTTATAATTTTGTTAAGGGTGTCGCCCGGCAAGTGCGCGCAAAACCTGCATCCGCCCGCATGCGTGGTGACCTTAATGCTGGTGGCCGGGCAACAGTCCCGCGCTCAGGCGGGTGCCCGGACAGCAAATAGCCGCTCACGTTGCCCCTTTTACGCCTTCAAAGGATGCAAAAAATAAGTATTGCCTACCTTTCACGCAAGAAGCGAATCCTTTTCACCTGCTACTATTATTCATCTGCGGTTTGTTATTTTCAAAAACAATGCTTGCATCGGTTTCATATCGGCGCCGGGGAATTAATATTTAGATTGTTATAAATGTGCGACGCTGGACAAAAATCTACTTTTATCTACGTTCCATGACACATATGGAGAAACCATATGTGAATGCTCCCTCCAGAGGCGTGACTCTGGCGCTTTCATCTGCGGGTTTGTTATTTTCAGAAACAGTGGCTGCATCGGGTTCTATCGGCGCGCCGGACTGTTAAAAGATTTGATGCTACTACGCTTTAGCAAGCTCACGATCCAATAGAGTATTAATTATTTGCTCAACTGTCATATGCTCTGCTTCCGCTTTTTTCTTTGCAAGTTTATATATCCTGTCATTTACTTGCACCAGAAATGTGCGTTTCTTAATGTCGAATTCTATTTCTACTTCTTCCATTTCATCAAGGTAATCAGCAGCGGAGTTTGTATCCCAAAACTCGCCTGCTTCTTCCGCAGTTGTGAAATGGTCTGGTATTGTATTCTTTCTTTTATTCATGTAGATATTTTCTATTTTCTCAATAAAAATTTCTTTCCAAATAATTCTATCTATTTTTATCATAATCCATAAATCATCTTATTTGGGTTTATTACTACAGGAGGATACAAATAGATATAAGGTTGCATGGGCTTGGTCCGGCATACCCGACTATTTAGTGATGTGATGCAAGTATAAGCATATTCTGAAACCATCCACATTCATCCGTATCCATCTGCGGTTTGTTTTCTTCAGAAACAACGGCTGCATCGGTTCCTATCGGCGCGCCGGACTGTTAAAATATGTGATGCAGGTTGGAATAATTGATTTTGGGTGATTTGCGTCTGTATCATCTGCGGTGTGATCTTCAGAAAATCGTCTTCTTATTTTCCTGTAGTCCTTTATCAGAGTGCGCCCCCCTAAGCACCCCGCCCAGATGGTGCGCGCAAAGCCCGCATCCGCCTGCATGCGGATGACATCCTTAATGCGGGTGGCCGGGCATAGATATGAAACAAAACTTATTCCAGCAATTTAATAAACTCTTCTCTTGTTAATCCTGATTGCTTAATGATCGAAATCAAGGTTCCCTTTGGAACAGGATTTCTTTTTGGAATTATAACCAGATATTTTACTCACACTGCCACGCCAATAGTAGATGTGAATTTATTTGGCGATTGCAAGGATGCGGTGAAATCGTTCAAAATCCCCAGTGCTTTGGCATTTTCAAGATATAATTCAACTGCTTCCTTCAGGTTTTTAAGAGCCTCTTGCGGCGTATCCCCAGCACTTGCGACTTCAAGTTCAGGACATTTTGAGACATAAACATCATCTTCCTGCCAGATTATTGCTGTAACATTGAATTTTTTCATAATTTTCCTATAGATTGAAGTGTAACTCTAGCTCTTAAATTTTTGGTTACCTGAGCTACATTTTCAAATATCCAAAAATGGGCTGAAAAGATGAATCCCAACAAAGGGTAGAACCGCAAACCCAAAGAGAATCTATATTGTGCGCCCCAAGCACGCCGCCCAGAGTGTGCGCGCTAAACCCGCATCCACCTGCGTGCGGAGGGCGGCCTTGACGCGGAAGCCGGGCGACAGTTATGCGCTCGGTGGGGGTGCCCAACAGCAAATAGCCGCTCAAGATGCCCCCTTTTACCTTTCAAAGGATGCAAAAGATAAGTATTGCCCTGCTTAGAAGAGGAAGATATCAGGCATTGAGTTTTGCTTCCTGGGCGACCACAGAAAAAACAATTCCGATGAACGCATGAAGTTTCTTTTGGACATGCCGTTGTCCCCAAAGACTGTGATGTTTTAAAAAATCGATTATAAAAAAAGAAATGATAAATATTCAGGCTAACCATTTTTCCCCATACTTATTATGATGTGTGAAAGACCCTATATCCCGTCTTACCCTCATATATTTTGTTTCTGAAACCGGGTAGCCTAATTTGCATGCAAATCCAAATTCCATATATTCAGGAATATCAAGTATCTTCCTTAATTCTTGCTGCACACCGCCAAACGCACTCATTATATGCATGCTTACGCCTAATGACTGAGCTGTTAACCATATATTTTCCATCACACAACCGAGGCTTAGGAAACCCAGGGCGTCGCCTTCGGATGCTGGAGCTCTTTTTCTTCTATCATAAATAATTAAAAGTATAGTATTCCCTCCCCTGATAGTGTCGCTAAGAGGGGCAGGGCTTCTTTCCTTAATAGCCTCATCCAGTTTAGAAGCATCTCTCCATTTTGGTGGAAATTGGGTTCCTAAAATCCCTACTTTTTTTCTTTTTAGCTCTTCTTCTGACATGGATAGCTGCTCAAAGTTTTCTCTAATAAATTCTTCCGATATAGTGGATTCGATTTTTCCAAGAGTTTCAATAACCTTATTATCATCAATTACAATAATATCAAAGTTCTGCATGTTGTGTGCTGTCGGAGCCCAACGTGCTGCCTCTATTATCATCTTTAATTTATCCTTCGGAACAAGCTTTTTTGGATCAAACTGGCCTCTGCTAGAATGTCTTTCCTGGATTAGCTTAATTATATCAATCATTCTTATCACCTCCAATTTTCAAAACAGCCCTAAAGTGAACTTTTGAAGCCATCATCTTTTCAAAAGCTAAAGCTGCCTGCTCCAGTGGGAAAACCTCAACCATTGGCTTTATTTTAGAAACGACGCTAAACCTTAATGCGTCTTCAGGAGTTCCTCCAACCCATCCGCTAATTGATCTCTGACCCATCATTAATATGACTGGCGGTATGGCCATTGGTTCGTTTGAAAAGGTGACTATAATCATCTGACCATTTCTGGCTAAACCATTTACGAGTTTTGTTATTGATTTGCTGTTTGGGGCAGTGCAAAGTATGACATTTGCTCCGCCCAATTTCATTAGCTCTTGGGCTGGTTCAACGGCATTTGAATCAAAATAGTAGTGAGCTCCAAGCTTCTTTGCCAATTGCTCCTTTTCTTTTCCTCTTGAAATTACTGCAACTTTTAAACCAAGCTTATTAGCAAATTGTACTGCGAGATGACCAAGTCCTCCCAATCCATGAATTGCTACAAGGTCACCTCCTTTCAGGTTGGAACTTTTTAATGCTCCAAAAGTTGTTCTGCCAGCACAGAGCAAGGGTGCTGCATTAATTGGATTAAGCTCTTCGGGAATAGGTGTAAGCACCTCCATTCTAGCTACCATATATTCTGCATACCCCCCGTCAATTGAAAGACCTGTAACAAGGGCATTTTCACAGGAACCAAATTCACCATTACGACAGGCTCTGCAGTGGCAGCAATGGCCACCATGCCACCCGATCCCAACTCTTTGCCCAACTTTCCACTGTTTTGATTCAGAACCTAATTTTTTTATGGTTCCAACAACTTCATGCCCAGGTATCCTTGGATAGGTGAGTCCGGGAAAGTGGCCTTCCTTTACCAACATATCCCCATGGCAGATACCACATGCTTCAACTTTAATAAGAACTTCATTCTCTTTTGGCTCGGGAATGTCAATATTAACCAACTTAAAATCTGTTCCCGGAGCAGTCACCCTTATTGCTTTCATTTTTGGCATAATAATCTTCCTCCATTGTAACTTAACAATCAAAATAACAAATCTAGTACATCTATAAATATTTCATTTTAAAACATTCAGTTTCTTCCCCTTTTGAATCAATATACACTATATGGTATAGGTTTTTCGTTTTTAAATGACGCACGTTTCGAACTTGGCAAAATCAAGCGATAATGAAAAAGACATGATCGTACTGCTGCAGACCTGGATTTTGGAACTATACTTGCGCATACCTATTCCAGTAAACCTCTGTAATTATATCCGCTTGGGGGATCCTTCCCCTGATCATATTAATTCGCTTATTTCATCCAATCTTTCAAACATCAAAGAAGATCTGATGAAAGGGAGCCATTGTTATCATCGAAGATACTGAAATCTGTATCAGAGGATTGCCAATTGGCGAAAAATGATGATTTTCGTTAGATAGCATCCCTGTCAATGATTGGTAATAATCCACGTCTATCGCGGTTCATAATTTTCAGAATCGATGGCTGCGTCGGTTCATATCGGCCGCCGGACTGTTAACAATCCGATACCACAACGAACTCCTGCAATCTTTTTATTGCATTGTACTTCTCTCTCCTGTCAAGCTTCGCGCTATCGAGTGATTCCTTCAGCACCTGTATCGAATTATCATAGACTTCCCTGTCTACAGGATAAGGAAACCCATCCTTTCCACCGTGTGTGAAACTGTACTTCACAGGATCGCGTCAGCTCGGTGCACTTCCGTATACAAGGTCGGATATGAGCGCAAGCGCGCGGATTTTCTTGGGACCCATGCCTGCAAGCGATATGAGTTCCTCGTAGTTTGAAGGCTGAAGTTCGTAAGCTTTTTTCAGTACCTCCATTCCATGCTTACCGAGATCGATATCAGTCAGGTGATGGCGGGGAGGAAGCCCGAATCCGTTTTCAAAATCGAAAAGCACAAGCTGCTTTGAATGCTTGAAATACTTCATAAGATGCGCTGGATTGTCCTTAACAAGGTCGAGGCTTATTTTCCGGCACGATTCGCTCTCGTTTGCGGTCATGTCCAGAACCTCTTCTTCCTTCATGTCACAGCATATCCCGTGAGGCTCGATGAAGCCGATCATGGAATCTGAAAGCCAGTGATACCGCCGGGCATAATCGACGTTCATGCCCTGCTGCACCACAGCCCAGTCACCCTTTTCTGTCAGGAAAAAACAGTGATGGTATAGCTGGTAGCCGTCCTGAATGCAGGAGTTGTCCACCTTTGCAGACATCCTGCTTGAATATTTGAGCCTCTCTGTCTTGTCAGGAGAAAGTGAAAATACCTCGGCGCTTTCCTCTATCTCTTCAGGCGCTTTTCGTGATACTGCGCCCTTGCCCCCTGCGACCGCTATGCCGTGCACCTCTGGCGATAGCGCCATCTTTAGCGCCCCGCACGTCGTAGTCGTGGTTCCCGATGAATGCCAGTCAAACCCGAGCACACAGGAGAGCGCCTGGAACCAGTAAGGGTCAGAGAGCCTCTTTAAAAACTCATCCTGACCGTATTCATAGATGAGCGCCTCGCTTATGCCGCCGGCTAATTTTACCATTCTCTTAAAAAGCCACGGAGGCGCTTTTCCGCTGTGGAGGGGAAGGCATACGGTTCCTGTACGCATAAATAATAGTTGGCAGCTGCTATATTAAAGCTGATGAAAGCGCGGCGAAAGTGTTCCACATGTATTTATGTGTCTAAACTAGCCCTCATTGCAGGAATGCATCTTAGAACGCGTATGGGAAATTGTTCCTAAGAAAATAATGATATCTGCCTATATCAGGAGCGAAATAAAATGCAAAAGAGTATTCAATTTGATGCTTGAAAAATTTCATGTTTAAGCTATCCATTAACATGGATGCGCGAGGAAGCACTCCTATTTCGTTCACGCAAAGGTGAATTCGTCACCCGCCCTGCTCAAAATGCGGTGCATACTTCAAACTATCAAGAATCGAAGCAAGAGAGCATTCAAAGAGTGAAAATCTGTAACTGTCTTCCGAAAATGAAAGCGACAAATTTATATATTGATAATCTCAAGTTATTTTGACAAAACGGGAAAAAGGGTTTGCGGCTTAATAAAGGATAGGGCGGGTATTAGATGGGATACTATACAGAATCTAAAATCAGATGGCATGGCTTTGGAAATCTAAAACAGCTTTGGTTTGTTTTTTCAATATGCACATTGATTTTTCTCATAACTATTACTTCTACCCACGGGGCTCAGGTTACGAAAATTCATGATAACATAACCGGAAATTTTACAGATCCTGAGTGCTCAGGCTGCCATCTGGCAAAACAAACAAAACCTCTCCTGAAAAGCACAGCAGCACCTTTAATCAATATTAAATCATTCCCGGCAAATAATTTTACAGCGATCCTGTCAGTCGGTCAGACACCCTACCAGCTTGGGCCATTTTTCCGCGGCGGGTACAATGGCTGGTCGTGGTTGGATACAGACGGATATGGCAATGAAAAACAGAAAAACCTTATATCACTGATGGTTCTCGATAACAGCACAGGCACAGTAAAACCCGCCACAGGGCTTACATCATTACCTGCATGGCCGCAGGCAAGCTATCGAAACCACAGCGGAACCTACAGCTATAAAGCCGATACTGCATCATCACCCATAACCACGCAAAAAAATTACGTAGATAATATAGATCTCTGGATGATAAAGGTGATCGACCTCAGCGTGGTGACCGGCGCAAACCTTACTTTCTGGACATGGTACTCAATGTAACCGGACTGGGATTACGGATACGTCGCCGTATCGACAGGCGGGAATAGCTGGACAAACCTCCCCGGGACACTTACTAACAACACAGACCCCAATGGGAATAATCTTGGGAACGGGATAACAGGCAATACCAATGGCTCCTGGATACGGGAAACCATGAACCTCACCCCATATGCAGGAAATAAAATATTACTTGGCTTCAGGTTCAAATCTGACGCTGCCGTAAATTATGAAGGCTGGTATGTGGACGATATCAGGGTCATTTCGGGCACAACAACAATATTCAGCGATGACGCTGAAACTCCCTCTGTATTAAAAGTGCTGAATGTCAATGTCACATATCCGCACCTGACTTTATTGAATGCAACAGACCCTCTCACAAATGCGGCCACATTGCAATACACACAGCACATACAGCAGGTACCCCTTCAGGAGGACATAAGCCATCCGGGTACATATTCCGGATACTTCGACTATGCTTCCTTTGGAGAGCAGTACTCAGGCAACTACACTATAACACTTGATGCCGCGATCAACGGCACACCGATAACCGCCGCCGCACAGTTCCAGACGACAATATTCGGATGCCAGAACTGCCATTATAGAAGGGATAGCGATATAGAAACAAGCTACATCCACGGAGAAGGCGGCGGCATTCAATCCTGTACATATTTATGCCACAGCGGCTCACGCGGCTTCTATGTCGGGTCTGACCCCTCACAGCCGTTTATGGGCCCGCCGCTTACCGCAAATCCGATGCATGTCCATGAAATGCAATACGGGCATAGCGGCGGATTCCTGCAGGGAGCATGGTACTCCCAGCCGCCGTATGACATTTCGTCCCATGTGACCGCTACATCATGTACCCAGTGCCATACATCCTTTCTCCATGACAATACCGGGACTGATACGGCAAACATTGCAAGCTATACCCTCAAAGGCACAAGCATAGGCTTTTCATCGGGTACACATAACAACCTGACGTGCGAAAACTGTCACGGTACCCTGAACTATCCGGCAATTCCGCAGGACCAGTTCCAATTAAAAGGAGAACTTGGAGCTAGTAAACTTACCTTCACATCTTACGAATCTTTCACCGACACATACATAATCTCGGTGAACGGCGCGGAAAACCTAACAATAACGATCACAGGGGAAAACACCACAAAAAACGTTGAATTATACACCATCGGCCCGGTAGACAATACCGCAACGGCACTGCAAGGGCCATGCGGGGGCAACCCCTGCAATACGGTCCAGAGCCTGTCAACTCCCATCAACATGAACATCACAGGCCCCTTTATGGGCACATGGATAGTGAAATTGATCCAATTGCAGGATGGCGAAATAAAATATACTATTTCAAGTAACTATCCTATCCAGAGAAAACCGATAATACGGATACCTGAATGCAATAGCTGCCATAATCCGGGAGCCACAGGCAAAGCCTTCACCACTGATCAAATCCCTGACTGGAATCCTGGTTTTGCTCATGCCGATGCGAACGGCGATGGCTTGCCTGATGTTCAGTGCAGGATGTGCCATAATGCAATGCATAACATAACCATAAAAGACTGTCACACCTGCCATACCACAGCGCCGGTAAATCATCCCATAAGCGAACCATCATTTTCCCAGTATACGCAGAGCCAGTGTCTTGCCTGCCATGGCGACCCGCACAAGGTGACAGCAGCAGGTGGAGGCTGCGTCGGATGCCACTCATCCCCTGGTACAAGATATTATGTGAACACAAGCCTGTTCGGAAGACATACCTTCATAAGCGGAGCGGACCAGAACGTAACAGACGAAGACTGCATGGGTTGCCATTTTGGTGCCGCAAATATCACCATGTCGCCTGACGCTGGTCTCGGTGCAGCCAACTCAAGCAACACATATTTTTGTGAAGATTGCCACTCTCCTGACGGACGGAATCCGGCCCAGTATAACAACATATCATTACAGTATAGAAAATCTCCGGATCACGGAAAAACCGATTGTAAATGGTGCCATTTAACAGGGGATTCCCAACCAAGGCCGCTGCCTGGGCAATTAAGGTACCATCCCGGCGGACCCGTGGGAACTGCTGCTGGAAAAAACTGCTTGAGCTGCCATTATTATGCAAACCTCCCGGATTCTCCATTCCATGCACCGGGAGAAGGCCATTCAGGCGATATAAGATTTTGCGGTGATGGTGGTTGTCACGACAATGCCGATAATCATGCAGTTACCTATAAAGATGCAGGCACTCCGCCTTCAATATCAGGCCTATCAGTCACCCCATCAGTAATATCAGGAACTCCTGCACAAGTCCTGTTTACAGTTTCTGATGACATGCTCCAGATAGCTGCGGCCCAATACCAGCTAACCAATGCTTCCGGTGTGGTTCTTGACTGGACGAATATGACTCCTCAGGACGGAATGTTTAATTCAATGAGCGAGGGTGTGAACGCAACGATCGATACTTCCACTCTCCAGGGCACCTATAATGTAAAAGTTAAAGGAATGTCTTCCGCTCCCAGGACCGATCCATCGAAACCATATTATCCCCTGAACGGTAAATGGAGCGGAGTTGCAAGTGCCCAGTTCACAGTTGTTAAACCCAGTGGCTTTGATAATGGCACTGTCTATGGGATACTGGGAAATAATATTGCAGGAGCAACCGTATCTACGAATACCGGTATTCATACAACCACCAATGAGAGCGGATTCTATTCACTCAGTTTAGAGAACGGTACATACCAGTTGATCGCAAATAAAGAACCTGAATACTATCAGAACAGCAGCGTGTTCGTGACGGTTACGGCATTCACCACAATAACCCAGAATATAATTCTGACCCCGAAACCAACAGGAAATATTAGCGGGGTGGTCATGAATAGGTAAAACGGAATTTTATTCGGCAAACTGTGATAAGGATAAAACACCAATGGCAGGTTTACTAATGGAATAAGGTTTGCAGGCAACTGAACGTTTTACGTACCATCCATATTTAGTCCAAGTTTTTCGATAAGCATTCTTGATTTTTTTGGGATTTCTGCCAGACGCCAATTAGTGCCAATTTTAATTTTTTGAACTCTTGCTAGATGTAAATACGGAAAATCTGTTCGTGCAGTTTGATGAGGGGGGAGGTTGAAAGACCTCTCCTTTACTCTACAGTTGCTGGAGAAAATTTTTAAGTAATAAGAGAAAGAAAGATAATACAATACTATAAATATAAAATTTTATTATTAAAAATATAATAACTCAGATTATTTTTTAAGTAGGACTCTTTGTTTCCGTGATTGCTCTATTTCTGTTGAATTTATTCTTATTATTGTAAAGACAATAATATTCTGTCGATAAAAACACTATCGAGAGATAAGTTTTAAATAGTATTGAGAAGAAACTTATATAGTTTATAGTTAAAACGGGAAAAACAGGGTAAAAGCGAGGTTAATGGAGTAATTTGCTACGAGAAACCTTTCTTAAATGATTCGAGATACATGGGAGTCAACTTGAACAGAGTAGAAAGGTAATTGCATCAAACATGAAATTAGGAGGTTAATATGAGAGCAAAAAATATTTTATTGTTTTTGGCAATTTTGGCCATAACAATAGCTCCTGCTATGGCTGGACCAGATAAGGAGAACCATAAGATTGGAGCAGTATATACAGAGACCAATAATGTGACAGATAATAGAATAATAAGCTTTGAAAGGTCGGCAGATGGTTCATTAAGCATGTCAGGAAGTTTTTCAACAAATGGCTTAGGAACAGGAGTTAGTCTTGGAAATCAGGGGGGAGTAATTCTAACGGATGATGGCAAGTATTTATTGGCAGTGGATGCAGGAAGCAATGAAATTTCTGTATTTCAAGTTAAAAAAAATGGTAACTATTCAGATACCACTTTTTTCTATTAAGCGGTTAACATTTGACATACATTCAAAAATAGCATTTTTAGAATTTTTTTTTCGAAAAATCAATATACTATGACATT
>CABMIA010000172.1 GCA_902386085.1 uncultured archaeon | reverse complement strand
AATCGAAAAGCTTAAGCTCATAATATAGGAAGTGGTTTTCCTTGCAAAACAGTTTTAGTGTCGGATAGTTCTCAAAAGACTGCCCGCAGTAAACCAGTAACGCACAGATAGGAGGCGGTCTTATACACAAAGAAGAGTTGATTCAGCTACATACACTGATGGTGCAGATGAAAAAGTTTTTTGAGGAAAAGGGACAGGGGGAGTTCTCCCAGTACCAAGCCCTGCAAATAAGCCCTATACATGTGCACCGCAGCAAAGCCGAACACAAACATGCAATCTTCGTCCTTGGCAAAGAGATTGCAACTATAATGGCCCATGATGAATTTTCAGGAGCGGGCCGAACATCGGTGCGAATGCAAGAACTCGCATGCCGCGCCATGGAAGAATTTGCCAAATAAAAACGTATTTTTCTTTTTTCCCTGCCAGAACATTTCGATGCATATATTAAGTAATACATTAAGAACAATGATTTGTTTGATGAACCCGGCTAAAATGAATGTTTTGGGTTTATCAAAGTGAGGGATATACAATGGAACTCAATGGAGTAGAGATAGAAGATACATTTGCGGAAGCATTTCCGATAAAAATAGCAAGAATTTTGATCACAGGCGCGACCAAGAGATGGGCTCTTGTTGCCGCACAGGAAACAACGGGTTTTGGGACATCGGTAATAATGTGCCCTGCTGAAGCTGGTGTTGAAAAAGTGGTCAATGGCGATGAAACACCTGATGGAAGACCAGGCGCATACATCCAGATATGCACTTTCGGTTACAAAGCCCTCGAGGAACAGTTGTTAAAACGCCTTGGGCAGTGCGTCCTTACCGCCCCAACCGCAGCAATGTGGAACGGCCTCCCGAATGCGGAGAAGCAATTCGATACAGGTTTCAAGCTCAAGTTCTTCGGTGACGGGTTTGAGTCTGAAACGAATATCGGCGGAAGAAAGGCATATAAAATACCCATGATGCAGGGTGAGTTTGTCGCCGAGCATAACATAGGGGCGCAGGACGGGATTGCCGGAGGGAATTTCTTCATTATGGGCGAAAACCAGATGGCAGCACTGGCTGCGGCTGAGAACGCAGTGGATGCGATAGCGCAGCAGGACGGAACTATCACTCCTTTCCCGGGCGGCATCGTGGCAAGCGGTTCAAAGGTCGGCTTTACAAATTATAAGTTCATGAAGGCCACCACGAATGAGAAATTCAGCCCTTCGCTCAAGTCAAAAATCAAAGATACCCTGGTACCGGATGACGTGAACGCCATCTATGAGATCGTTATCAATGGCCTGAGCACGGATGACATCTCACGATCCATGAAGGCAGGAATTGCAGCCGCAGTTAAGATCCCTGGCATCAAAAAAATAAGCGCAGGGAACTATGGCGGCACGCTGGGTCCGCATAAGTTCCACCTCAAGGATTTAGTTTAGAGCAGTCAGAGGGTTTAAATATCCCTTTGTCTCTTTTTCATCATCAAAATGCACAAGATAGCTGAAGTTCCCATAGATTATGATGTTCTTGAAGCAAACACAGAGATCGCACGAAAAAACCGCAATAATCTTGACAGCTATGGCATTACTGCATTTAACATAATGGGGGCTATTGGTTCAGGTAAGACACTCTTGATTGAGAAAACCATCGAGCGCCTTGGCGACAAATACAGGATAGGTGCCATTGCAGGGGATGTTATTGCGCGCATCGACGCTGCCAGGTTTGAAAAATACGGGATCCCGGCTATCGGATTGAACACCGGGAAGGAATGCCATCTGGATGCTCATCTGGTCGGGCACGGGCTTGAAAGCCTGCCCCTGGACTCCATAGACCTCCTGTTCATAGAGAATGTGGGAAATCTGATCTGCCCCACAGATTACGAACTTGGGGAGCATGAACGTGTCGTGATTGTAAGTGTAAGCGAAGGTGATGATATCGTGGAAAAGCATCCTCTCATCTTCGCAAGCGCTGACCTTATCATCGTAAATAAAATTGATATTGCAGAGGCTGTAAACGCCAGTGCCGATAAAATGGTGCAGGATGCGCATACCATCAATCCCGGGATACAGGTGCTGAAGATGAGCCTTAAGAGCGGGGAAGGTTTTCCCGGGTGGCTGGATTTTGTAAAAAAATCTCATGGGCAGCACAGGTTGGCTCACAGTTACCAGAAATAATAAGAAGCTCCGAAAGCAATGTTTTGCAAGCTCAAAAAATAATCACATAGAAGAAAAGAGGAGAGGAGGCCCACTCCCACTCCTGGGCGCGGAATCCTGATTCTCTATCCACTAATTACATATACAACGGTTCGGTATATATATTTAGGCATATAAATAATAATTGTGCTTATGATGATGATCAGAAATAATAATTTGGCGGCCCGAATGGATTTTGAGAGGCTGTTGGCGAAAAAAAAGCCGCTCGATGGTTAGCAATGAACCAATTATAGTGATCTGAACTTTGCAGAGGCATTCGCGGGCCCGGGTAGCCTTGCTGAAAAAACGTTGCTGTAAGGATGAGAGGAGGCCCACTCCCACTCCTGGGAGCGCGGAATCCTATCTCTATCCACTAATCATAAATACAACGGTTCAGTATATATATTTACGCATATAAATAATAATTGTACTCATAATTATTATCAGAAATGATATCTTTCGTAGCCCTTAAATATTAAGAGAGGGGTTGGCGAAAAAAAAGAACGTCGAGGGTATACATGTTGAGCCAAATTATTATGGGAGACTTTCGCCAACCTGAATGAATAGTATCGATACACAAACGCATATTCATTGTTGATAACAATAATGTGACCGCCAGGGTGAGTTCCGGAGGCAGGCTTATATCATTTGATGGAAAACTATAACTCAAATCAAGGCTTATCAATGATCGCAGGTGGTTAGCATGAAAGACATCATCGAAGTGATCAAGACACGGCGCAGCGTGCGAGAATATAAGGAAGATCAGGTTCCGGATAAAGATATCGAGTTCCTTATCGATTGCGCCAGGTACGCCCCTTCAGGTTTTAATATGCAGCCGTGGAGTTTTTTAGTGATAAAAAACCGGGACACGTTGCGCAAGCTCTCGGAAAGCGGAAAGAAATCCATGATCCCGCTGCTTGAACCATTTAAAGACGCCTCTCCAAAAACAAAAAATTTCCTTCTCTTCCTGAAAACTAAAGGCACCGACATGTTCTATAATGCCCCCGTGCTTGTGATAATCCTTGGCAACAAAGCCGCAGTAACCGTTGATTTTGACTGTTCGATGGCAGCACAGAACATGATGCTGGCAGCCCATTCCAGGGGTATCGGAAGCTGCTGGATCGGCGGCCTCCTCCCTGCACTCATGAACGAAGAACTATTGAAAGAACTGGGCGCGCCAGAAGGTTATAAAGAAGTTGCGCCCCTGATATTCGGATATCCGAAAGGCAAGACCGCATTACCTGAAAGAAGCGAGCCCCAGGTGATATGGTTAAAGTAGAGATATCTTCAATTCATTAGCATATTCATGCGCAAGCCTTACAGGCTCGGGAAGTTTATGGCCCCGAAGGCATGACTTCACGATGGAAAGTGAACTATCAAGTGAAACCCTGTGTCCTGGCGCCACTATAATTGGCCTGCTCCTCTGGCTGGATTTTAGCAGCCATCCAATCTGGCCATTTTTATAGAAAAGTTGTGCAGCTTCGCCAACCAGCGAAGGTTCGGTGCCTTCTCCGCAAAGTATCTTTTTCGTAATGCCTATGGTCGGCACATCCAGCGCCACTCCGAGATGCGTTGCGATACCCGCGCTGCGGGGATGATTGAACCCTGCACCGTCAACCATCAGGATATCCGGCGCCGTTCCTAACTTCTTAAAGGCACTTACAATGGCGGGGCCTTCACGAAAGCTCAGGAATATGGGAATATATGGATAACTTAAAGGCTCTATGGAATGGACGCGTTCCACTACTTCAAGTGAATTGTAGTCCATGACAATAATACCTGAGATGATCTTGTCGTCCATAAACGCCTGGTCCACTCCTCCAATAAGCTGAAGCTCATTGAAATCATCTTTAGTGATTACTCTTTCAGCGACAAGTTCCTGAGCCGCCAGGAGCGATTCCCTTGAATGATCGGCAGGAAAGAAATCGGATAGAGTGGGCATATGCTCATTAAGGACTTTGCATCTTAATAAATATCAACATTAACAACGAAATAGAACATATGAACCCGGCGATATGCTCTGCAATACGGTCTAAACAAACTATCAGCTTTGATTATAATGGTGGTTCCCGCACAGTAGAACCTTTCTGCCATGGAGCAACTGCCGCAGGTAATGAAGTGCTGAGAGGCTACCAAATTATCGGGTATAGCATATCAGGTATTCATTCAGGATGGAAGATGTTCCGGGTTTCCGGGATATCAGGTCTTAGAATTACGGATAAACACTTCTATGCTGTCAGACCTGGCTACAATCCCGATGACCCTTTAATGACCATAATCTATTGCCATGTGTGAGGATGTCTCAATATCTCATCATCTGCGGGCTTTTCGGCAGTGGTTTGACTTTGGATGCCGCTTCCCAGTCGGCTTCATAGATATGCAGCGAATTGCAGAAATCCACGACCTTGACAAGTTTCAGGTTATTGGGATCGAGCACCTCGTGTTTGATCATAGTGAGCAGTCCTACCATATTGCTATTCCATGCGGCATACAGGTCTCGCGAGCGCCACATGCAATGCATCTCGGCATTCCCGTCACCCAGCGCCCGAACCCAGAGCCTCTGAAGGCAGGGCTGGTCTTCATTCACGAAAAGATCGCGCTCCGGAATCCAGGTTATCGCCTGCCGCCTGCGCGAGACGCCCTTTGGCAGGAGGTCTTTTATCGCCTTAAGCTGATCCACGTCCTGGTTTCGTGAGGGGTAGTTTATCAGCCTGTCCATATAATTGTACTCAAAACCCTGCTTTTTCCAGTCATAACCTCTTTCCCACTGCCTGAGGTATTCCCTGACATGCATCTCTTTTGTCGGGAACTGGGGATGCAGCATGGGCTCAAGATACGGTTCATTGATCTCGATGACTGAACAGATGTCCTTTGACATCGGACCGTATTCGGTCTTTATCTCCATGCCATGCTTCATTACAAAATTCACAGCCTGCGCCCAAGCATCGGCAAGCCCTGCGGCATTAATAAGGTTAGTGGGAGGATATTTCATAGCCAGTACTCCTGAGTTAAACTTGCTCCTTCGTATCACTATTTATTCACCATTCTTTGTGGGCATAAGATTAAAGGTTAACGATTATGAAGACCGGATGAATGGATAAATTCGATTTTATATTACTTTTCCCCGCTCTGCAATTTCGCAGCCATCAGCGTGTGCTCCATCAGTATCGCTATCGTCATCGGCCCAACGCCGCCAGGTACGGGTGAGATCAAACTCACCCTGGGCAGGACACCCTCAAAATCCACATCCCCATATACCCTCTCATCCTGCCAAGTAATACCTACATCGAACACGATCGCGCCCTCTTTTACCATGTCGGCTTTGATGAGCCCGCGCACCCCAGTAGCCACAATGAGAATATCAGCTTCCCTGGTATGGCTTTTGAGGTCTCTGGTAAATATATGACATATCCTGACCGTTGCATTGCGGTTCAAGAGCATGATTGCAGCAGGCTTTCCCACAACGTTGCTGTGCCCGACCACAACCACTTCCTTTCCCTGCGGGTCGATATTGAATTCTTCCAGGGCACGGATGATCCCCTTGGGTGTGCATGGCACAAAGCCCTCGCGCCCGATGAGCATTTTTCCCATGTTAAGCGGGTTGAAGCCATCCACATCCTTCTCAGGCGCTATGCGCATCATCACTTCACGTTCATCGATATGTTTCGGCAGCGGCAACTGCACGAGAATACCGTGAATCTCAGGTCTCCTGTTCAGCGTCTCGATCAATTCTATTATCTCTTCCTGCCCGGTCTCCTGCGGGAATTTGTGATCTTCTGAGGCTATACCCACGCGTTTGCATGCCCAGTGCTTGAGTTTCACATACAGCTTTGAAGGCGGATGTTCTCCCACGAGTATAGTTGCAAGTGCAGGTTTGATGCCACGCTCGTTAGTGAATTTTTCTACCTCTTTCTTGACCTCAGCCTCAATACCCTGCGCTATTTTCCTCCCGTCTATTATGCGGGGGTCTGTGACCTCGGGAAGCGGCTCCATCGAGGCAACCTCACTCGTAGGGAATCGGGAACTGCCCGCAGAGTTCAAGTATTGTCCTTTTTACTT
>CABMIA010000171.1 GCA_902386085.1 uncultured archaeon | reverse complement strand
CATTATCTTCATCGGAGCGTGGTTGCTGATCAGGCGCTGGAGCTGAAAAAATGAAAAAAAGACCCGGATTTGTGGGACCGCTTCTCATTCTGTCAATAGGCTTAATCTTATTGTTCAATAACATGGGTTTGGCGCGCTGGGATATATGGGGATCCCTTTGGCACTACTGGCCTGTGATACTTATACTGTCCGGCATCCAGATCCTTGCCAGGAATGCTGAATCTGATGTGATGTATTTTGTGGCAGTACTAATCAGTATTCTGGTGATATCGGGAACCGTTTTACTTGCCTGGAATGGATATCCACCGCCGGGCAGGATGGGGGAGGATGTATGGGGATTTGTATATAATAACATCCACGGAGGAGGCTTTAATTTTGCGAAGCTTGACGGATCCACCTTTGACCAAATCCGGGCAACCGATACTGACACTTCAGAACTGATGATTTTTTCGGATTCAAAATATGGCTATTGCTTATGAAAATCCTTTCTTTTTAATCAGGAAATAAGCTTCTCAACCATCTTTTTTCCTTCTTCGGCCTTAAAAATCGGGACTTCCCATTCCTGTATTATCTTTGTTCTCAGGGTTGTCACGTCTGTTTTTCTTACAGGATCATATCCGCGTTTTTCATATTTTTCCCTGAATATCACTATGCCGCATCGTTGCCACCTGGGTGTTTCCGCAAGGTTGATGCCGTACTGGAATACGAGTTCATGCAAAGCGCTTGAATTCATGTTCTTAAGGCGCTTTGCAGCCTCATTTTCGGTCATCCCGCTTTTCAGGAGCGTATAATATCCGTACGAACTGACATGATTTCTCCATGTCTCGGATTGTCTCCATAGGAGGTATCGGTAAATATCCTCTTTTCCAAGCAGAATAACTCTTGAATCGAATGACACGGGATCCTTCAGTTCCATCCTGATCGTAAGCGCCGAAGAAATAAAGGACGGGATGATGGAATCTATCTTTTCTATCCTGTTGTTATAGGGGATCTCATAAAAAAATAAGTTTATTTCGTCTGAAAAAATGAATGCAAAAAGCGGATTCAGGCCGCTTTCCCTGAAAAAATATTCAGCAGAGTCGGCCATTGCACGCGCGAACTTTTCATCATATGGTTTTTCAAGACCCCCAAGAACACGATGGAACCCGCGGCCATCGATCCGGACAGCAAAAGGCGGAAAGATACGAAGATCAGAATAGATCTCTCTATCCTTCATATCTTTTTCTGAAAAAGTCACAGATTATTTTTCTTCCTCGTCATCATCTGAAATATTGTAATCCTCGGGAACCTCTTCAGGCTTCTTGAACTGGTCTTTGACGTGCCTGATAAGAACAACATCAGCAACAGCAGTGACCCACCTGTATGGAATGACGACACCTTTGCCAGTATTATCGAACATATCAGGATTCAATTTTCCCGCCGCAAGACCTGATACCTTTTTATCATTTACATTAAGGACGACATCATTTACTTTTCCAATATACACGCCTCTATCAGTATAAATGTTCAAACCGAACAACGTTGAAACCTCTGCCTGCATCAAAATCACCTGACCTGAATATGAAGGATTGTAATATAAACTTTATTGAATTTCCCGAATAGGTTTAATATCATGTCAGGTTTATTATGAGTCCGATGCCAACCACTGATGAGATACGAATAATTATTAAGAAATATGCATTGCAGAATGCGGTCAAATATAATAAAACACCACAGGCAGGTGCGGTCATGGGCAAGGTCATGGCAAACCCTGAACTTCGTTCCCGGGCTAAAGAGATCAATGCCCTTGTTGCGGAAGTCCTGAGCGAGATAGATAATATGTCACCCGATTCGCGGCAGGAGGAACTGAACAGGATCGCTCCTGAGCTTATCGCTGAACTGAAAGAAAAGAAAGAGCCGGATAAAGGTCTTCCTCCTCTTGAGATCGACGGTGACCTTGTGATGAGGTTCGCGCCTAACCCGAACGGCCCGCCCACGATCGGCAGTTCACGCGGGATCGTGGTGAACTCGGAATACACAAAAAAATATAATGGCAAATTCATAATCCGGTTTGATGACACAGACCCGGCGACCAAGCGGCCGATGCTTGAAGCTTATGACTGGTATCTCGATGATTGCGAGTGGCTCGGGGCAAAGCCGGATGAAGTGATTATAGCCTCGGACAGGATCCCGAAATATTACGAAGTCGCAGAGGAACTTATTAAAAAGGGCGGGGCATACGTCTGTTTCTGTGAGCAGGAAGTATTCAAAGCCCTCAAGGACATAAAAAAGGCATGTCCCCACAGGGAACAGGGAGAAAAGAAAAACCTCGAGGCATGGAAAAAAATGCTCTCTGGCGGATACAAAGAACAGGAAGCAGTGCTTCGCATCAAGACAGACATCGCCCATAAAGACCCGGCAATAAGGGACTGGGTCGCGTTTCGCATCATAAAGACGCCGCACCCGAGGCCGGAAGTCGGAGATAAATACAATGCATGGCCGCTTCTTGATTTTGAGGGAGCTGTCGAAGACCACCTCCTCGGAACTACGCTCATTATCAGGGGAAAAGACCTCACAGATGCCGAAACGCGCCAGAGGTATGTGTACAATTACATGGGATGGACTTATCCGAAAACCCTTCACTGGGGACGAGTGCAGATACACGAATTCGGAAAATTGAGCACGAGCGGCTTGAAAAAGGCGATAGCTGAAGGGACATATTCAGGATGGGATGATCCGAGGGTGCCAACAATAAGAGCGCTGAGAAGGCGCGGGATAAGACCTGAGGCACTTCGGAAATTCATGATCGAGCTGGGTCTTGGCGAAACGGATATAAGCCTGAGTCTGGATACTCTTTATGCCGAGAACAGGAAGATAATCGACCCGGTAGCCAACAGGTATTTCTTTGTATGGGATCCGGTCGAACTCGAGGTCGAAGATGCGGAACCGAAGGTCGCAAAGGTGCCACTTCATCCTTCACGAGCCGGTATGAGAGAGATCCCTGTGGGAACCACTGTTTGCATTTGCAATTCGGATACGGAAACCTTTAAAGTTGGCGAAAGACTGCGATTGAAAGACCTGTATAATATCGAGATAACCGGCGTTTCACCAGTATCTGCGAAATTCATCGGGACGGATATGGATCTTGTCAGGAAAGAGAAGGCACGGATCATCCACTGGGCGCCGCCTGACGGGCTGAAGGTCAAAGTCCTATCACCTGACGGGGAATTTTCAGGGATCGGTGAGCGCGGAATGGAAAAAGAGCTGGATAATGCAGTTCAGTTCGAGAGGTTCGGGTTCGTGAGGATCGATAGTGTGAGCGGCGATGAGGTTGTGGCATATTTTACGCATAAGTGATAAAAAAAGTGCATACTTATTTATGGTATTGAAGCTGATACTATTAGTGATGAGCTATGCTAAAAAACTTCATGCGCCAAATAAGAGCCAAGAACCGCACTAAAAGAACTATCGATACCTTAGAACAATCCTTAGTTAAGGCTGAGAAGAGTATAGGTAAGCCTTTGGAAGATGTTACCTATGAAGAACTATTATCTTACATCGAATCAATTAAAAAACATCTATCTGATAATACCGTGGCTCTATATCAATCCAAATTCATTCAGTTTTATAAATTTTGCTTTGAAGAAACAGAAGACATCAAATACAATAAATTAATCAAGAAGCTTCAAAATAATACTACAGGCGTCAAGAGAAATCATATTAATCCATCGGATATTCTATTACCAGAGGATATTAGAAAACTCATCAATGTAGCTACAATAGAACGGGATAGGTGTATTGTGGCAACATTGTTTGAAAGTGGAATGAGACGTGGAGAATTACTATCTTTAACAAATAATATGGTAATATTGAATGAACAAACCCAAGAAGTTACATTCACTATTCCAGATGTAGAAGGTTGTAAAACTGGTGGAAGGACTGTTGTTTGTTTGGAAATATGCGGTTATGTTCAAGATTGGATGAAATGCAACAAATCAGATCGGTTTATGCCAGTATCAGAAAATGGATTAAAAAGAATACTGATAAATCTTTTTGAAAAAGCTGGTATCAAAAAACCATGTAATCCTCATATGTTCAGGCACAGCAGTATCACTAACTCTGTTAATATCGGCATGCAACAAAATGCTATCAGTATGAGGTTTTGGGGAAATATAAATAGTGATATGTTAGCCCATATTTCGCACACCCCTCTTAGCATAAATACATTTTTTCATAATCCTTACCCATAACTGCAAGTATTTTCCTTTGGATTTCAGTCATATTTAGCATACTGACAATTTTCTCTACATCGTTTT
>CABMIA010000170.1 GCA_902386085.1 uncultured archaeon | reverse complement strand
TTATTATGGCAGTTGCTGCAGAAATCCTCTATCTCGGATGCGGGCAATACACGTACGCTGTGCGCCTGATGGCATGTGATGCATGCCGGCGCAGGTCCTTCCTCACTGGATTCCAGTTTCTTAAAATGCTGTGAACTCTTGAACTCCGCAAGCTCCGGCTCATGGCATTTTACGCAGGTCGCCGGAGTATTGGCACGGGCTATGCTGATATTTGAAAGGCCAACGTGGGCATCAAGCTTTGTTGTTCCCTGCGGATCTCCACCATGACATTTTTCGCAGGTTACATTAAAAAGGGCATGCGTAGATATAGACCACATGGCATATGTACTGGCTGTTGTTTTGTTGAGTTTATCCTCATGGCATACTATTGAGCAAGAGATGCCATTTTCAAGGTGCTGAAGGCGTATTTCTATGAATTGCCTTTGCGCTTCAGATGAAAAAAGCAATTTGCGATGGCAGTCCGCACAAGAGTTATTGGGTAAATTCGGTGCAGGTGCTATCGCAGATTGGACAAACAACTGCATGGCCGATAGTGCTACAAGCGCAAAAACTATTCCTGTGATAATCCATGAAACGTTTTTTGACTGCATATGAATACTCCTATTATTAGTCCTATCATTAATAGTGATATTATCCACCCCATATCAGCAAAATACTTAAACTTATCCTTCAGGCACTCGTAAATCAAACATGCAACAGTGTGCATTGTCTATTAGTCCATTAAAATCTTTTCCAGAGTGGGATATTATACTCTTTATATTTTTGATAAACTATGCCAAGATATATCAGATCATATATAAAAATTGAAATAAAGAAAAAAGGTAAGAGGAAAGAACCATGCGAGATAGGCTGGTAGAGATAAAAAGCCATACTGCTGACCCCCGTCCCCAGCATTTTAAAGAGTGCAATGTAAATCGACTGCCCTCTAAGATCTTTGCGGCTTAACAGCATTGCAACAAATAGAACTGACATCATCAGATTCTGCCCGAATGCTGAATATGCTCCCTGCCAATCATTAAATTCGTATGTAATGGATAAAACCAGAGGAAAGGCCGTGGCTAAGGCTAACAAAAATACAGCATAAAATCTCCTTTTTGAAAAATCCGGAAATTCAGGCTTCCCGAACTTTAAAAATTGCAGTACGATTAAAACATCCAGGAAGAACCAGATATAGTTTATATAAAGCTGGGGAGGAGAATGCGGGTGGATGAATGAGAATGTTGCCTCCCATGAAATATTTGCACAAAGGGCAGCCAGTGGCATACCATACGTTTTATCCTTAAATCCGCGCCATATGATGAGAATATATGTCAGAGACCAGAAAATCCCGCCGCTATCCATTAATATCTGGTACATCCGGTTCCTCCTTTATGTTCAGTCTCAAGCATACTGCCCCGCAACAAAACCTGAAGCCCATGCCCACTGCAGATTGTATCCGCCTAATTGTCCTGTCACATCGACGACCTCACCTGCAAAATAGAGACCTTTGATGCATCTTGATTCCATTGTTTTGGATGAGAGTTCACTTGTGTCAATTCCGCCAAGTGTAACCTCAGCCGTTTCAAAACCTCCGGTAGATTCCGGTTTAACTTCCCAGTTATGGACCTGGCTGGCGATGTTCCTCAGTTCCTTGTCATTATATTGATTTACAGGTCTTGACTGGAATTTTGAAATGAACCAGATCTTTGCAAAGCGCGACGGCAGATACTGTGAAAGCAAGTTATGCATATCGATTTTACTTTTGCTTTGCGCAATGGAAATACCGTATATGTCAATTCCAGGCAACAGGTCAATAACAAGGGTATCGCCCTCCTCCCAGTATGAGGAAATCTGAAGTATTGCCGGGCCGCTAAGTCCCCGGTGAGTGAAGAGGATGCTTTCCCGAAACTCCATATTGTTGCACTTGACAGCGGCGTCTATTGAGATACCGCTAAGATCGCCAAATATTGCCCGGTCTTCCGGGGAAAAAAAGAAAGGAACAAGCCCGGGTTTTAGCCCCGTGATTTTGAGACCGAACTGTTTTGCTATCCTGTACCCTATGCCTGAAGCTCCGATCCCGGGATAAGACAACCCGCCTGAAGCGATTACCAGCGACCTGGACTCAAAAATCCCCCGATCCGTCGATACAATATAGGAATCTTCTTTTTTCACGTTCAGAATCCGGCAGTTTAAAACTATATTTACACGGGCATCATTACTTTCTTCCCGGAGCATTCTTGTTATTTCTTCTCCGCTTTTGGTGCAGAATAATTGTCCGTGTTCCCTTTCGGCATATTTTACGCCATGTTTTTCAAGCAGAGAAATAATATCGCGAGGGGTAAATCGGGAAAGCGCAGATTTGCAGAAGTGAGGGTTATTTGATAAATAATTGGCAGAAGAAGTACTGATATTTGTAAAATTACAGTTTCCGCCTCCGGAAATGCGTATTTTTTCCCCGATTCTTGAAGCGTGGTCAAGAACAAGAACCGAGCGGCCTCTTTTTCCTGATTCAATGGCACACATCATACCCGATGCACCTGCTCCAATGATGATAACATCTTTTTTGGTCATATTTTTTTGGTATCACTTACGTTGCTTTCTTCTGTAATGCAATACGATGGGTTTATCTCATATCCCAATTGTGATACTGGGATTAATAACAACTCCGTCAGACCTTAAATTCCACAGAACTTAACCGGGTAAACATTTATACCTATTAATGTAATCAAAGGAGGACAGAGGAACGTTTATGGTTAAAATATTCTATGACACGGATGCGGATTTGGAAGTACTGAAAAATAAAACGATCGCAGTTATCGGTTACGGAAGCCAGGGCGCAGGCCAGGCGCAGAACCTTCACGATTCAGGACTCGATGTTGTTGTCGGCGTGAGAAAAGGCGGAGAATCCTGGGCACAGGCAAAGACTGATGGGCTTACGGTCATGACAATGGCAGATGCCGCCAAGAAGGGGGACCTGATTCAGATGCTTGTACCCGATGAAATACAAGCGGCTATATATTACAATGAAATTGCATCCCATGTGAGCAAGGGCAAGACATTGTGCTTCTCGCACGGGTTCAATATCCATTACAACCAGATCGTGCCACCAAAGGATGTGGACGTGATAATGGTGGCGCCAAAGGGGCCCGGATTCCTCGTCCGGCGCACTTATACCGAAGGTATCGGGGTACCGGCGCTCCTGGCAATATACCAGGATGCCTCAGGGAACGCATGGGACACAGGGATGGCTTACGCAAAAGGGATAGGCGCAACGCGTGCCGGGGTGCTTGAAACTACATTCAAAGAGGAGACCGAGACCGACCTCTTCGGCGAGCAGGTCGACCTTTGCGGAGGCTGCACCAGCATGATAAAAGCGTCATTCGAAACGCTTGTAGAGGCAGGATACCAGCCAGAAGTAGCTTATTTTGAGACGCTGCATGAACTGAAACTCATCGTTGACCTGATACACGAGGGGGGCCTCGGCAAGATGTGGTACTATGTCTCCAATACCGCAGAGTACGGTGGGCTGACGGTCGGACCTAAGGTCATCAATGAGCAGTCAAGGCAGGCGATGAAAGAAGCGCTTCGCAGGATACAGAGCGGGGAATTTGCGCGCGAGTTCGTGCTTGAGGGCAAGACAAACAGGCCGGTCTTATCAGCTCTTGAGAGGCAGGAGAACGAGCATCCCATCGAGAAAGTGGGAAAAGAGCTCCGTGCGATGATGCCATGGCTTAA
>CABMIA010000169.1 GCA_902386085.1 uncultured archaeon | reverse complement strand
GGTATATTCGTACCTATACGAACTGTATATCGGGTTATTATCATATCTAAGTTTGGGTCGGGACCATCTCTAAAAGCCTTTCAAGCACTGCATCCACACCCTCGCCCGTAAGCGTTGACATGCTCATATCCGCGCCCTCGACAGGTTCCGAAATATCGGTCTTGTTAGCAACGACTATCATCGGAATATCGAACTCTTTTTTTATTTCATCCAGGAGATGCATTTGTTTTTCAAGTGTATAACCGCAGGTTTCCGAAGGATCTATTATATACAGTAATACTTTCCCGACATGCTTGAGCGCAGATATGGCCTGGAGTTCGATAACGTTCCTTTCCTCAAGCGGGCGGTCAAGCAGTCCGGGTGTATCTATGACCTGGTATCTCCTCCTCTTCCGTTCGAAGTGTCCGACAGCCAGCCCTTTTGTAGTAAACGGATACGGTGCTATTTCAGGATGCGCGCTGCTCACAAGCGCCACGAAACTTGATTTTCCTACATTGGGATAACCCGCGACAACTATTGCTGGGCCTTCATCTATGGCCGGGAGCTTCCGGAGCTTATTCCGGGCATCGTTGAGGAAACGAAGGTTGCCGTCGATACTGTTCACTATCGAGGATATGCGCCCGAATGCCTGTTTGCGCACCACTTTCGCATCCTCCGCATCGCGCATCATGCCAACGTATTTCCTTGCCATCTCATTTATTTTATTTCCGGCCCACTGGACTGAAGCCAGATTCATTTTCATCTCTTCCACGCCCACGATTATGTCTGCCAATTCCAGATAAAAGGGCGGCATCTTTGATGAACCCGGTATCATCTGTTCTTCTTTGACGGACCCATCAAACCCGTCAAAGCTTGGAAATTTCCTGACGATGTTTATGAGATTGTCGCTCAGTATGTTCGCTGCGGTTAGGAGCATGGATTCCTCAGCTTTAAGCTTGGATCTCAGGTCAAGTACACGCTTTCCGTGTTTAGCGCGGGCGGCGCGGCGGAAGGATTTGTCAAGGAGTTCTTGAGAGGTGGGAACTGTTGGGATTTTTTCAAATATCATTGGGGCTAAGGATGTGGTGCTGGGATAAAATGATTATGCACTTATCTTACTTCAATCACCTTATCAAGCACCAGGCTCTGGAACGGATATATGATGATTTTCACATCATATTCTCCCGGGTTCATTGCATGAACTGTTCCATCAGTAGATACAGTCCCGTTAGTAACTATATAATTTCCTTCCCCACTGGTTAAAGTTGCAGTAATTATCTGGTCGCCGACACAGAAGTCTGTACTTGAACGCCTGAAATTCGGCGCTTCCCCGGCAGGAACGATTGAAATCCACCAGTCACCTGCCATCAGCCTGTCTCCCCCTGTGTGCTGGATCTTAATATCAGGGGATGAAGTTTCTTTATACGATTGAACAGAAATCGAGCTTTGCGGCAGTTTTTCGATACCCGGTGCAAGTACCAGTGATGCAGCTACTACTATTACGGAAAGGAATACTACGATACCCACCATTAAGATTGTGCCAACAATACGCGAATCCCCGGTTTCGTCTTTTATTAGTGAAATCATCCATGTTATACTGGCACTCAATTATGTATATATCTATTGATATAAATAATAATTGTTGTTATAATCATAATCATAGATGAGGATATCCAGGCGTGGTAATACTTTTCGATTAATATCGGACATTTGGGATTCAGGATTTGAGCAGGTGGAAATGGAAAACGTAAGGTATTTGTTTGTTCCGATCGTAATTATGAATAGGAGTGGTTTAACTTGCAAGAGACAGATGAAAAAGTGAAACAAATAGAAGAAGGGTTAAGCTATCTTACAGATCTGGGTTTGCTCGATGAGTTCTATGAAGAAGTCTGGAGAAAAAGTACGATTAAATTCCTGGATGATAAATTTAAAGACGAAAGTGAATATTACGACATACCATTGGAAGAAACCGAAGAGGCAAAACAGCACGTAATCGAATGGTTCGGGGTTGATTACGGCCTGGCGAAGGTAAATTGCGAATACTGCATGGTTTCTGTGGGCAGTATTGATGAAGGCGGCAATAAATGGTGGTATAAGATTAAACTCAAAACAGATGATCAGGAAACTGCCCGGAAGGTTATTCTGCTGGATAAGTGCCTGCCCGGGAAATATTGTAATATTTTGCATTAACCCCGCCACCAAAATATATATCACATCAACCACCGAGTATCCGTCATGGACGTCCAAAAAATCCGACTCGACTTCCCGGTACTTCAGAAAAAATGGAACGGCAAATATCCCATCTACTTTGACAACGCCTGTATGACCCTGAAGCCCAGGCAGGTAATGGAAGCCATGAATGAATACTATAATGAGTACCCGGTATGCGGCGGGCGTTCGCTTCACAGGATGGCAAAAAAAGTGGATGGGGAAGTTACGGAGGCGCGCGAGAAATACAGGAAGTTCCTTGGTGCAGAGAGGCCTGAAGAGATCATTTTCATGCGGAATACCACCGAAGGATTGAACCTCGTTGCCAACTGCCTTGACTTCAAAAGGGACGATATAGTCCTGACAACTGACAGGGAGCATAATTCCAATCTCATTCCCTGGCAGGTGCAGTCTCATAAAAAAGGTATAAAGCATATTGTCGTTTACTCAAATCCTGATAATACCTTCAATCTTCCTCAATTTGAGGAAATAATGAATGAGAACAAGAACATCAGGCTTGTGAGCATGGTTCATACAGCGAATCTGGACGGATACACTATCCCTGCAAAAGAAATAATCAAAATTGCCCACGATAATGGCGCGCTTGTGATGCTGGACGGTGCCCAGAGCGCACCGCACAAACCCGTGGATGTCAGGACTCTTGATGTCGATTTCTTTGCTCTCTCTGCGCACAAGATGCTCGGGCCCTCGGGCATGGGTGTCCTGTTCGGGAAGTACCACTTACTTTCGGAAATGGCTCCTTTCATAGTCGGAGGGGATACGGTAAGCGACACCACATATGAAGGGGCGAAATTCCTTCCTCCGCCAGAAAAATTCGAGGCAGGATTACAGAACTATGCAGGGATCATAGGC
>CABMIA010000168.1 GCA_902386085.1 uncultured archaeon | reverse complement strand
CTTGCAATATAGATCCATTTTGGAATGAGCCCGATCGGGAAACCTGTCTCATCATTTTTCCAGTTAAATATCCCTGTTACGATCTGCTGCGAAACACCTGCAATAATGAATAATCCTACGCCAGAACCTATGCCCCATTTGGAGACGATTTCGTCCATGTATAAGATCAAAATGCCTCCGATGCATATCTGGATGAACAATAATAAGGTAATCATGCTCACGCTGATGCCAAGCTGCGCAGCGAGCCCGGCATCAGGACGCATATAGCCGCCAAGTATCTGCGGTAGGGCTTCTAATGCTACCATTACAAATACAAGGAGCTTTTGCAACCCCTGGAAAATCGCTTGCTGGTGCGCATCAGTGAGATCCATCTTAATGACGTTTGCCCCCACAAGTAATTGCAGCACGATAGAAGCAGTTACTATTGGTCCTATCCCAAGCACCATAAGAGAACCTGAAGCACCGGCAAAGAATGCCCGGTAAAGTTCAAAAAGATCAATCGAACTCTTATCCAGCCCGAATAGAGGAATATTCGCCAAGGCAAAATACAGGACAAGAATCCCCAATGTCCATCCTAGTTTTTTCTTGAAATGGACATGGCCTTCAGGACGCGATACCGCAGGCAGACGTTTCAGTAAGGGTTCTAGACTTTCAAAAGCCATAATTTTTACTCTGGTTTGGGCGTTTCTGTCTTTCCAGCTAGCTCAGTGACTTTTCCTTTCGCTTCATCTATTTTCTGTTTTGCAGTGGATGAAAAACCACCAGCGGTGATAAATAGAGGTTTTGTCACTTTCCCGCTGCCTAGAACTTTATCGATGCCGATATTCGCAAGATCAATATGAAATCCGTCTCCTTTCTTTTCTGCAAAGCCATCAGCCACCAGTTGTTCAATCGCTTCATCGATTTCACCGATATTTACGATGGTCTTATCGCTCGCAATGCATTCCGGTCTTTTAAATCCATGCTTCCCAAAGCTCAGGCCACGCTGCATCGATCTTACACAATGATGCTTGCATGTACCCGCGTTACCTCGGCCGCCGCGACTTCCTCCGCCTCGCCTGTTCTTATGCGTGCCCCCGCCAAAAGTTCTCTTTCCCCTGAATTTCTTTATTCTGGATTTGGGCATAATAATTACCTCATCCTGTTCAGAAGTTCATTTATTTCAGTTCCATGAAATCCAAGGTCTCCTCCCTCAAGGAAGTTCCTTTTCGTGCCTTTAAGACCTTTTCTTGCAGGATGCAGCCGGAAAACGGGCTTCAGCTTTGGAACATCGCTGACCGACGCTTTCCCTTCACATATCGCCGCCGCCAGCTCAAGAAATGATTTGAATTTCGTGTTCTTGCTCAGGTAATCCGATGTCAGGGATTCCCCGCCTTCAAGTTTTCCCCGGTTCTCAAGCATCTGCGCAAGGGTTTCGGCATTAACCGGTCCCCAAGCGATGTAATCTTTTGCCTTCCGTATCATACCGCTGTAACTGGGTGTCTCGGGAAGGATCACACAGTGATTTATCCGGTCAAGATGCATCATGCTCAATGTATCCCTGATGTCCTGACGCGTCTTTACGCCTCCCCGGAGTCGAACTGCTGCTAGCATTTATTTCACCTTCATAGTTGTGGTTCTTATTAGCGCGTTATACGTCGCTTTCGCAAAATTAAGGGTTGTCCTCGTTTCTCCATTTGCCCGTGCCCACACATCTTTTATACCCGCAATCTCGAGAACTTTTTTAGCAGTACCTCCGGAAGCCAATCCGAGCCCGCGCGGGGCTGGTTTAAGCTCGACGGTCACGCTTCCGGCTTTACCCTGCACCTCAAAAGGCACGGTATGCCCGAGGCCACAGCCGCATTCCCACGAACCGCATCCCCTTTTGATACCCACTATGTTCATTTTTGCAGTATCAATCGCTTTCCTGATCGCAATACCGACCTGGACATCTTTGCCTTCTCCCAGGCCGAGGAAACCATCGCCATTGCCTACTATTACGGTGGCTCTGAATTTCACCCTTCTTCCAGAGTCGGTCATCCTCTGAACCATGTTTATATCCAGAACTTCATCCCTTATTTCCGGGATCAAAGCATCTACGATCTGGGATTCCCTTATCGGCAGCCCGGATTCAAGCGCCTCTCCCATGGTTGTTACCTGTCCTTCCTTAACAAGTTTACCCAGTCTCGTCTGGGGAACCCATTCTACCTGCTCTTCTTCAAAACCTCTGTCTCTCATATTGTCACCTGAATTCGCCCTGGATCTTTTGTTTCACTGCATCGAACTGTCCGCTTATATTTGTCTTTTTGTATTTATCTATATGTTTACCTGTAATCCTGTCTTCGGACGGGAATATTTCAGGGTCGTGTGGTATTTCCAGGCCCGAATCCACAGCACCTTTCAGGGCAGCGTAAATCCGCCCCCCTTTCGTTACCTGATAAAGTCCTGCATCAAGGATCGCTTCTGCCTGTCCTTTTTTCTTGGCGCGATATCCTAATAGCAATCCGGCAAGGTATGCCGAAGGAAGATTTCCTGTCCCGCCGGTGTACCCGTATTTTTTCAGGTCAGCGGTATTGGCGGAAACTAAGGTTACATCCCCTTCTTTCTCAGGTAAGATCAGCTGCATACTGGTATTCTTTAAGCTTTTCCTCACCACAAACCGCGGTTTCCTGGATATCAGAAGCTGTTTCCGCGCCCTGTAATCGGTTTTTCCATCCCTTGCCCGTCTGAATTTAACCCGGTATCGTGCTCCTGTCGCCATACTCAGGCCTCCTTACCAGCAGGTACTTTTTTGGCGGGTTCTTCTGATTTAAGCTGCTCGATATGAGCGTTCAGATGCGCTCTGCTTCTATATTCCCCGCCTTTTGCTTTATTGTACAATTTTCTGTATCTCGATGCATCAATGGTATTATTGTCCCTCAGTTCCTTGAGCCGGCTTCGCAACGCGCGGATTTTTTTCATCCACTGCTCCTTTTTGGGCCTTCGTGCGCCTTTTGCCCCGCTTCTGGAACCGTGTCCTTTCCTGTGCCCGTAAGCACGCGTCTCGTCAACTTTGCGCGCCCTGCCCCTGCTTATTCCTTTGATATCCCGTTTGTCTACTTTTCCATCTTCGATTAATTTCCTGATATCTTCTCTTGTAAGGGCTGCCTCTATATCCTTCGAAGCCTCGGGATCCAGCCAGACCCTGTTCACTCCGATGTCCATAACTTCAGCAGCCAGCCTTCTCTGATTTGCCAGGTCTGTCATTTCACTCATCCCTCCTTGTGGGGTTTAAAACCTTCAATCCCATCTCAGAAGCTTTCTTTTCTATCAGGGAACGCTTTCTTTCCCCGACGGTATGGGCGATTCTGGCAGCCTGTCTTTCCACTTCCAGAACTTCAAGGTCTTTAGGATTGTTCACAATAACTTCATCAAATCCTGATGGATGGAGTCCGCGCACGAGAGCAGGACTGCCGTATCCGGCCTCTACCAGGGGGCATTTCCCTTTGAGGGCATAACGGGTCTTGTTATGAATGCCATCAGGTCTTCTCCAGTAATCCTTAAGTTTCTTTTTCTTGTGTGAATCCGTTTGCAAAAACACTGGTTTTTTGCTTTTTTGTGTTTTCCTGACGCCAAGAAGTCTCTTTGTTTCATCATCGAGAGCTATTGTAATCTGTGGAGCTTTTATTTCTTCAACCTGCATTTTTTCAGTTACGGTTTCTTCTGATTTGTTAATATCTTCTTCGTTCATGTTTTACCGCCCTCGTTCCACTAAATAAACTCCATCCTGGAACACCCTGGGGTCAAACCTTTTGATTTTTGTCGCCATCCTGATATTGGCAGCGGTCTGTCCCACTTCTTCCTTGTTTATCCCGGAAATAACTACCTGATCCCCTTTTATGGCGACCTTGGTATTACCCAGGATCCCGGCCTTTCTGGATTTCTTTTCTCCAAGAAAATTACTAATTATCAGGTTATTCCCTTCGGTCTTTAACTGAATAGGGAAGTGCGAATAAACCACTTTCATTTTGTATTCATAGCCCTTGCTTACTCCTGTAATCATGTTTTTCAAATGGGATTCGTATGTGCCAAGCATGGCCAGTTGCTCTTTTCTTGGCATCTCTGTATCCACGATGATTTCAGAATCTACTTTCTTGATTGTGACCCCCGGATACCAGAGTCCCCTCTGGAGCGACCCGAGAGGACCCGAAACCGACACGTCATTAACATTACTAATAGTGACGTTCACGCCTTCAGGGATTCCGATTGTTCTTTTTGTTTCCATAACATTCACCTAATAAACATAAGCAAGCAATTGCCCGCCCAAGCCGTTCTCTCTGGCTTCATTATGGGTCATGACGCCATCGGGCGTAGTTATGATAATAGAGCCAAAGCCTCTTGCCGGGAGGAAGCGCTTCTCCCATTTCTCAAACTCGGTATTCTTGACCGCATGTCTTGGCCTTATTACTCCGCACTTGTTGATTTTTCCTTTGAGCTTCACTTTAAACAAACCGGATTTGCCGTCATCGATGAATTCGAACTCACCGATGTATCCTTTATCCTTCATGACTTTCAGTACATTTCCTATAAGTTTTGAAGCCGGGCTGACGGTACATTCGGGTTTGCCGATAACTTCTGCATTTTTCATTACGGATAATGCATCTGCGAGTGTATCAAGTAACATCAAATCACCTATGTATATTTCTCAAAGCCCATGCTGTATGCAATTTCGCGGAAGCATTGCCTGCAGAGGTATATGCCGTATTTTCGAACAAGCCCCTGTTTTCTGCTACAGCGTTTACAGACATTAGCGCCTCTTCCGAATTTTTTCTTACTTCTTTCCATTTAAATTACCTCCACACCGTACTTTTCTTTTACAAAAGAAATCGAATCTTCTTTTGTCAGCCTGTGGTTCTGCGGTATTTTATGTTTCTCTATCTTTCGCCTGCTTATCCTGTATCCAGGTCTTTTCAGCGCCACGTTAACATCCATCCCGAATATGCCTATCGAAGGATCGTATTTCATCCCCGGGAAATCGGTATGTTCTTCGATCCCGAATGAAAAATTGCCAGCGTTGTCGAACTGGGATGCGCTTATTTTATTTTCAACGATCTTCAGGGCGGTTTTAATGAAATCCGAGGCTTTTTTGCCTCTCAATGTCACTTTACATCCGATAGGCTCTTTTTTCTTTATCGAAAATGCGGGTATCGTTTTATGAGCCATCGCGCGCACAGTCTTCTGTTTGACAATCGTCTGGAGCAGTTTTTCTGCATTAGTCAGTCTCTCGCCGCTTTCTCCCGTACCTATATGAACTGTGATCTTATCGATGGAAGGTGTTCTTATCGGATTCATTTCAAACCACCTTGATCTCAGGTGTGGATTCACCTATGACAAATACATAATTTTCAATCGTTTCGAAATCCTTTTCATTGGATAGGACGACCATGTTCGTCCCTGAACCCCGGACTTTTCGGATCTGTTTTATCTTCCCTACCTCCCCTGAATGCTCTCCTCCCACTATCATGGCAAGATTACCGGGTTTATATGCTATGTGCTTGGTAATCTTGTGGTCGGGTAAAGACAGAATGACCGTATCAAAAGTTTTATATTCATTGGATGCAATGAAATTACTTCCATCATGCAGATTGAGCTGCACCGCTCCTTTTCTCATTATGGTCTTGTCATTGATCCTGCATAACTTATGTGCATCCGGACCTTCTTTATACAGTTTGAACCTGTTGTTGACATCCAGCAGGAGCCGATAATATTCATTCTGTGCAGGAACCGAAATTATATCGAAGAGGCCTGTTATGTATTTATAATCTTTTCTTGCTATCCCGTCAACTAAAATATTCCCTTCATTAATGATTTTCTTTGCTTCCCTGCTGTTATTAGCAAGTTTAAGGAAATCCCTGACAATTACAAGCAATGGAATTCCTGTTTGTTTTGAATGAGCGCCGGCATTTGCGCCGACCACCCATGCATGGGTCTTTCTTGTTATCGGCCATGATACTGGAGCTGCAACTCTTTTTTGATGTCTTCCCATTTAATCACCCAGGCGTTTTTCATCTTTGAGTTCTAATTTAGTAATCATTACTTTTGAAGGATAGATCGGTCTTGGTACTTCAGTGCCATCGGATTTTGTCACACTGACGCCGTCGACTGTTATCGTCAATTTTTTAAGGTCAACGACTGCTACTTTACCTTCAGTTCCCTTATGGTCGCCACGTAATACTTTAACTGTATCGCCCACACGGACAGGTAACGTCTTTGTTCCGTGTTTTTCTTTGAGTTCATCGTTTAACATGGCCCCCATTAATTTGTGCCTGATATGCAGCGGTGCCTGGTACCTTGATTTTCTCTGTTTTCTTGGTTGTGATGATACCATATTTTCACCTACACTATGATCGATGCTGCTGACGCTATCTTCGAGTACCGCTCAGCAGCTTCCCTTGCTACAGGTCCTTTTACTTCAGTGCCTTTGGGCACACCTTCATCATCAACGATCACGCAAGCATTGTCTTCAAACGAAACCCGCATTCCGTCAGGTCGCCTGAACTCTTTTTTCTGGCGTATCTAAACGGCCTTAAAGACCTGCTTTCTCATCTCAGGGGTTCCTTTCTTGACGCTTACTATAAGTGTATCTCCTACCCCGCCCCTGGGGTGCCTGTTCTTTACACCGCGGTATTTCAAAACAGAAATGACCTCGACCACACGCGCACCAGTATTATCTGCGCATTCCATTCTGGAGGCGCTGTTTATTGCGCGCGGGATTTTTGCTTTCATCCCCCTCATTTTGACACCTCTATTACAACATATGATTTGGTCTTGCTTAAGGGGCGGCATTCAGCAACAGTTACGTTATCGCCCTGTTTTGCACCTATGCACGGCGGATTATGGGCGTGCACTTTTGTCTTTCTCTTCTCGTATCTTTCGTACTTTGCGATCTTTTTCTCAAATGTTCTCTGCACGACCACAGTTTTATCCATTTTATCGCTCACCACGACCCCGCTGAGAACCTGCCCTCTGACAGGCAGCGCTCCATGGAATGGACAATTCGGATCTGTGCATTCTTTTGTGGGCGGCTGGACATCCAGCCCGATATCACGTGCCATTATCATTACCTCTTCTATTTCCTGAATCTCTTCCTGAATTTTGTCTGAATTCTATTTTCGGGTTGCGAGAGCAATAACCTTCCATCGACTTTTATTCTTGACAGCAAGTAACGTTTGCCGTCGGTATCTGGAAGTGTGAACATGAACGATGAACAGGATTTCGGAATATTCTTATCCTGCCCGCCATCTTCTATCGTAAGTATGTTTCTTGTTTCATCGATTATTTGTCCCTCTATTCCGATTAGGGATTTATTTGTGCTGTCCACTACCTTTGCATCAAGACCTATGAGTTCATGGTGTATGATGTTCTGCGGTGTCAGCTTCATTCTTCTTTTGGCTCCTTCTGGATTGTTTTTATCCTTGCAATCGTTTTCCTGATCTCATTTATCCTGCCTGGATTTTCCGGGGCGCCTCCTGCTGAAGCAATCGCCCGCTCACGGATTAATTCAAGCCTGAGCTTATCAAGTTCCTCCTGCTGTTCGGTCAGGTTCATTTTCCTGACTTCATCCACGCGCAATATCGCCATCAGTTCTCCTCCTTTTTATGGATGCGCGATGCCGGATGCCAGTACTCATATCCTGCATGCCTGTGTTCCGGGACATCCCCGTGCGTCCGCTCCTCAATATTGCCGGCATGACCTTCACCAGTGTCACTTCCAGGTTCTGCCTGAACTTCAGGTTCTATCTGCTCGTGTACTTCTACAGGTTCTACCTGAACAGGTTCCACGGGTTTGGGTGTTTCGATCCTGGCCTGCGCGCTGGGTTTTACTTCAGCAGCAGGTGCTTTCACGATCTCCTCGATGCCTGCCTGTTTCACTTCTTTAACCCCTTGCGGTGAAGCAACCTCCATAGTTTTGAACCTGCCCGGTAGCTTGACCGAAGGTGGAACGATCCTGACGCGGCATCCGATTATTCCTAATTTTTTAATTGCAATAGCAAACCCTTTATCTACCAGTTCCATTGCAGGATTTCCTGCATGGAGCATATTGCCTGCCACGAATTTTTCCGTCCTTTTTCTTGGACCTGTGAGCTTTCCTGCAATATCGATCTCACATCCAAGGGCACCGGATTCCATTATTCGCCTCAGCATGTTGTGTCCCGCTTTTCTAAAATAAAGCCCTCGTTCTATCGCAGCAGCAAGGCGCGAAGCCATCATCTGTGCGTTCAGTTCGGGAATTTTTACTTCCTGAACATCTATCTGAGGATTATCAACCCGGAATACTGTCTCAAGGTCATGGGTAAGCCTGTGTATGGTTTTTCCGCCCTTTCCGATTATCATGCCGGGCTTTTCTGCAAATATCGTGACCTGAGTGCCCATGGGCGTCCTGTTTATGTTCATGCCGCCATACCCGGCCCGCTCTAACTGCTTAGAGAAGTATTCGGCCATCTGCGCTTTATCCAGGCCGTTCTTTACGAATTTTCTTTCAACTCCCATTACTGCGCCTCCAGTATCATTTCAATACTCACAGTTTCGTGATTCTTTGGTGTTGCCCTTCCCTGTGCCCTGGGAAATGCACCCCTATAGGTGTGACCTTTCTTTGTATTTACATGTATTATCTTCAAGTTTTCAGAATCAATACCTTTATATCTGGCATTGTTCTCTGCATTTTCCAATACCTTGAGAAATTCCTTGGCCGCTTTCTGCGGGTAACGACCCGTGCACATGCCTTTCCTGTGAGGGATGTTTCTTACGTATCTCCTGTAAGGCACTGCTGTCTTAAGAGCAGAGACTCCTTCAAGGAATCCTTTTGCATCATTTAATTTCATCCCTTTTAATGCAGATGATATCTCGTGTGCGTGCTTCTTTGAGATATGAAGTTCTTTTCCCATGGATTTCGAAGTTTTTTCAGGGTTTGGTTCGGTTGAATAGTTTAATTTCATGTGCATCACTTCAATGGAATGAATTTGCTTGATCGTGTGGCACCAATGCCTGCTGCACCGTGGGAGACTTTCTTGCGCGTCATTACGAATTCTCCGAAATAGTGCCCTAGCATCTCGGGTATAATTTCTACAGGTGTGAATTCTTTGCCTGAATGTATACTGATTTTCATCCCGATCATCTCAGGTAGAATTATCATATCCCGCAAATGCGTCCTGATATTCGGATCTTTGATTTTGACTTTATGCAGTAATGTCTTATGATCTTCCGAAAAGCCCCGCAGTATCGTGCGGCGCTGCCTTGCAGGTACAAGCCTTGCAAACTCTTCAACACTTAACTTCCGCAGTTCTTCAAGAGACTTTCCGCGGTAAGTGAATTCCCCTTTCCTTTTGGGAATTTTTGACGATATTTTCTTTGCCATGTACTATTCACCTTCTCCCAGTCCGTCTTGCAGCGATAGAGCCGACCTTTCTGCCCGGGGGAGTCCCTCGTGCTACTGTTTTGGGCCTGCCGGGGTGCTGCTGTCCGCCGCCCCCGAACGGATGATCTACAACGTTCATTGCCACGCCCCTTGACCTTGGCCATTTGGTTGCTCTTACTCTCATCCTGTGGAATTTTTTTCCAGCTTTACAAAACGGCTTCTCGGTGCGCCCGCCTCCCGCGACCACGCCAATAGTGGCCCTGCATTTGGGATGAAGCCATTTCATCTCACCGCTCGGCAGTTGTACAACCGTCTTCCCGACATCATGTGCTATAAGAATCCCGTACATCCCCGAAGCCCTGGCGAACTTCCCGCCGTCATCGGGCTGTGATTCTATATTACAGATAGGTACTCCTTCGGGTATTTCAGCAAGAGTCAATGTATTGCCTGGCTCAACCGGAGCGGAAATACCGCACTGGATGATCTGGTTTAATTCCACGCCTTCAGGGATCAGCATCAGACGTTCCTCCCCATTGCTGAATGATATCCGCGCAATTGGAGCCGACCGTGCCGTATCATGGATGATTTCAAGCACTTTTCCTGTAATAACTCCTTCCTGTACCTTGAGATGTTCAAGGTTTGCTTTGAATTTATGAGAAGGCGCTTTATACGTTGGAGAACCTTTTCCCCTGCTTTGAGAAAGAATCCTGTGTCCCATATTTTCACCTTAAAATAGTCCTAACCTGGAGGCTAACTCTGTTGCAGTGTTCGGGTCCTGGAATACTACGATGACCTTCTTTTTCCCTTTCGGTGTCATCATCGTATTTATGCTTGCCACCTTTACGTTATAGAGTGCCTCGATCTCTTTTTTCACTTTATCTTTAGTATCATTGACATCAACGATGAACTGGAGTGTATTATTCGCTTCAGCCTGAAGCGTTGCTTTTTCTGTAACATGGGGATGCTGGATCATTGGGCTGCCCCCTCAAGTTTAGTTATCGCAGATTCTGTATAAATCGTCAGGCGCCCGCCGGATGTTCCCGGTGCTAATAATTCAGCGTTAAGCTGGTCCGATGTCACGATATCAACCCCGGCAAGATTGCGGGCCGCTTTCGCTATACCCTTATCCTCCGCGGTGACAATTAATATACTTTTTGCATGTTTGTATTTTCTTCCGCGGCCTTTGCCTTTCCCGGCCCGGATCGTTTTATCTTTCGCTCTCATGATATCGTCCCATACACGGGCTGCCTCCATGAAAGCCTTGACATCTTTTGTTTTTGTAAGAGATGCAAGATCGTCAACCACGATCAATGGCAATTGCGCCTGAAATCTGTGCCCCCTGTTCCTGGCGAGTAGTTCATTCCCGGATGCTGCAATCGCAGATTTGATTGCTTTAGCGCGCTCTTTATCATTTACTTTTTCCGTCCTGTCTGTTTCAGGTTTGGGCGGGTGCGCTTCCCTCCCTTTTACAGCCTGGGGTATTCTTGCCGCCCTGCTGCCGTTCTTGAGCCTTGCAACTCTCGAAACGCCGCGCCCCGGCCCCCAGCCTTCGGCTGAGGTTCTCAAGCCTGCATACATATGCGGGCCGTATGCCTGCTGGCGATTCGCCTGCGAAGCAAGTACTGCTCTTTTAATAAGATCCGGGCGGTATGGCGCGTCAAAAAGCTTCGTTGATATCTTTTTTGCAATGTTTCCTGATATATCGATAATATTTACGTCCATTAGAATCACCCTTGTTTAGACTCAAGGCTTAAATATGTTATCTCCGCGGCTGGCATCAGTTTCTTTGCCCTGATTGCGGGTCTTAAGCGCACAAGTCTTTTAACCGGACCCGGCACGCTTCCTCTGATAATAATATAATCATTCCTGATAATGCCATATTTCAAAAATCCACCTTCGGGCGTCACTGTTTTCCCATCCTTGCCGATCTGCATCACTCTTTTGTTAAATTCCGTCCTCTGGTGGTAACCTGTCTGCCCAAGCTGCGGCACGCGCCAGCTTACATGCGAAGGATGCCAGGGGCCTAGCGTTCCTATTTCCCTCACGCTGCCTGCCCTGGAATGTTTGGATTTCTGGAGCTGTATACCCCAGCGCTTTACAGGTCCCTGCAATCCTTTTCCGATAGTGATAGCCAGAACATCGATAATATCACCGTTGTTGAATACATCATTTATACTGACGGATTTCCCAAGAAGAGTTTTGGCATATTCAAAGCGCGCTTTCAGGTCAGTGCCCCCTATGTTGTTCTCCATGATTTCAGGTTTTTTCTTTGGAATGCCTGTTACTTTTTCAGGCAATGTGTACATTATGACCCTCAAATCTTTAGCAATCCCATCCTTGATGAACTGGTCTATTTTGGCTAGCGCTGCAGGAAGATCATGCTTTTTCGGAACTGTCACTGCACGGTTGAGTTCCTTGTCAAGTTCGGTTGTCCAGGCTTCTGCGATTGCATTGCCTCCATAAGTGGTACTTCCGTAGACACGAATGCCCGCCACCTTCATTGGCGGAGCTTCAAGAATGGTCACAGGTATTGAGATTTCCATCCCTGAAGTCAGGCTGTTGGGAACATCATCAGTCATAACGGCATGCGTCATTCCGGCTTTATATCCTGCAAATCCCAATAGCTTCGGCTCTTTTTTATTTGGCCATGATCTCACTCGTGGGATTTCGCTTCTTGATCTTACGCGCGGGCTGTATGCAATAGACCCGCGTCTTGGTCTGTGGGGATGCGACATTTTCTTTCTCCTAAGCCCCCGCATTTGAATGCGAGGTATTTCTCAGTCCCCGCATATAAATACGGGGTCACATATACGAAGCTTCTTTTAACAAGTTACAAACCAAAGGTTTGAAATGTGTCTTCGCAAATAGATTTTGACTTACATGCATTACGGGCATACGAAAAACGCATTGGCCCTTGCAGTTCATCAAATCCGACTTTGATCGACTTCAACTTGCGCTATACTTTGATGAATAATATATTATACAATTCACCAAACATCGTACTTTCGGCTTTAAATGAGTAAGAAGTATATAAATTCTTTGGGCAGAACAGAATCAGGCAGAATCACAAGTTTTAAATTTCACTAAAATTATACGCTGTGCATGGATTATCGAAAGGGCTCGATTGGAAGGGTATTTCTTGTAAGGATCGACCACGGCGAGGATT
>CABMIA010000167.1 GCA_902386085.1 uncultured archaeon | reverse complement strand
CAACGACCACCTCGCAAACCTCGGCCTCGATCTCACTCAGAATGGAGCAAGGCCCCGCCTAAAAACCATTCAGGACTCGCAGATAGATAACGATAAAACGCGCAAAGTATAATATCTCCTATTATAAGTTTGATTCACTTTTATGCAGCTTGAAACTTTAAGACACGGAACAGAACTTTTAAAACGCGGCTTTGCAAAGATGCAAAAAGGCGGAGTGATAATGGATGTCACGAATCCGCAGGAAGCAAGGTTAGCAGAGACGGCGGGAGCAGTGGCAGTGATGGCGCTTCATGCAGTGCCCGCAGACATCCGGAAAGCAGGCGGGGTTGCAAGAATGGCAGACCCGCAGGTCATTGCAGAGATAATCGATGCTGTAACCATACCCGTTATGGCAAAAGCAAGGATAGGTCATTTCGTTGAGGCAGAGATACTTGAAGCTCTGGGCGTGGATATGGTGGATGAATCCGAGGTCCTGACGCCTGCTGATGAGAGCTTTCATATCGACAAGACAAAGTTCACAATTCCTTTCGTATGCGGCGCACGCGATCTGGGCGAGGCGCTTCGCAGGATAAATGAAGGCGCAGCCATGATAAGGACAAAGGGCGAAGCAGGCACCGGGGATGTGAAAGAGGCAGTAAGGCACATGCGCGCGATCATGGGCGCAATAAGGGAACTTAAAGGTAAGGATCCAGAGGAACTCATTGCAGTGGCGCGAAAGATTGAAGCGCCGATAGAACTTGTAAAGGAAACGGCAGAACTCCGGAGGCTGCCAGTTGTGAATTTCGCTGCTGGCGGGATTGCCACGCCTGCTGATGCGGCATTGATGATGCGCCTCGGGGCAGACGGTGTTTTTGTGGGATCGGGAATATTCAAATCCGAGAATCCTGAAAGGATGGCAAAAGCTATAGTCGAGGCAGTAAATAATTACGATAATCCTGCAGTGCTTGCCGAGATTTCAAAAGGGCTCGGGGGTGCGATGAAAGGAATAGATATCAGGAGCCTGACCGAGAAAGATGTGCTGCAGGCAAGAGGATGGTAGTTTAAAACTTATAATCTTACCACGTCTTTCGCGCTCTCTACTGCAATCTCTCTTGCATTTTTATATTCTGCAACCTTGCCTGTTATCCTCACGCTGTCCCCGGCTTTTACAGAATCATACACTTCCTTTGCCCCTTTATCTTTTGGCACGAACACCTTGATATTGAGACTTGAAATCGAAAGCATCAGGTTATCGCCTTTTCCTGTCATCTGTTTTGAGAGGATCGTTCCCTCCACATACACGCGTTCGCCAATTTTTGAATCTGATGAATAGACCGCTGTCTGGGATGAGAAACCGAAATAGCCGATAACCAGGGAGAGAGCTGCCATTACCAGCAATATCGAAACTATTTTTTCTTCTTTTTGCATAATTGTCTTTGGTTCTGAAATGAATCATGGTATATGATTTTTTCGGAATGATTTGCCATACTGATTTTCTATATCATATATAGATTATTGGGATAAAATATATACATTCATAGTTAGAATTGTCAACCGGTGATAGAAATGATAAAAAAGGAGATTCTGATAAAAGCGTTTCCCTGCAACACATTCAAAAATGAATTTAAGGAAATGGATAAAGAAGATATGGAGCTTTATCTGTTCCTGCGGGGCGGATTTACAGCAAAATAGGAATAACCGTGGACGAGATATTTCGAAAAGTTTATTTAAAATATAAATTGTATTTTTTTTATTTTATTGTTGATTAACTCCATTTTCATATTGTAAAATGGTGTTCAGCAATTTGATGCAGTTACAGGCGGGGGATAATGACATTAATCTAAATACACCTAAACTTATTATTACCTATACTTTGCCATAGAATTATAAATGATCTTGACATTGATGAGACTGCTTATAGGTCGCAAAGTGCGTTGCTCTCATCGGGAATATATCCCCACAAGCTTTCTCGTGATATCATCCCAGTCAGGCATTTTCCTGGGAGCGATTCTTTTCCTGCTTTCAATAACCCGGGCAAGTGCTTCCACATCGATCGGATAGCCCAAACCAACGCAGCTTTCTCCATCAATGAATTCTTCCAGAGCCCCTCCTGTTGCAACAATGCACGGTGTGCCGCATGCAAGCGCTTCTGCGACTGTTATGCCGTATGCTTCGAAGGTCGAGAGGTTCACAAAAACATGTGCGGATCTAAAGTGGGAGATCAATTCTTTCCTTTCAATGTCCTTGAGCCAGTCGATCCTGGAATTAACTTTTAATTTCAGGGCTAAATCACGCAGATCTTTCTCATAACTTCCTTTTCCGATTATCCTGAGCCTGTATCCCTCAAGCAATGGGAGCGCCTCTATCAGGTATTGTATCCCTTTGTAGGATTCCAGGCGCCCGGCATAAAGAACTGTCTTTGAATCATTTTTCATTTCCTTTACATCTTTAAAATCTTCAGGGTTCACCCCGTTCGGGATGTGGACAAGCTTTGATCCCGGAACCTGGAAATCATTTTCAATGACTTTCATCTCGTATTTCGACACGCATACAACTTTCTCCGCGTTTTCAAAAATGGAGCGTCCGAACCACTGGTAGGGTTTGAGGAGCAGGTTTCGGAAGCGGGAGTGGCTTCCTCCGTGATAGTGGGGTGTGAAAATTAACCTGTCCTTTGTTGCTGATGATGCAAAAAAGGCAGGGAACGCATGGTAATTGTGGGCATGCACGATGTCAAATACGTGCTCCCTGAAATAAAAATACACCTGGGGAGCGAAATAAAAAGCATTTTTAGGCGCAAGCGACTTAAAACGCGTGATCCTTACCCCGTTATGATTTTCATATTCAGGGTATTTCCATGCCTGGTCAGTACATACGACCTCTACATCAAAACCACGCTGTACAAGCCGCTCGCTTATTTCACGGACATGGGTTTCAACACCGCCAATATCAGGATAATATCGGTGGCATACCATTGCGATCCTAATCATGCTTCAGGTATGCACCCCGCAGTTCCTGGTCTACCTCCCATGTTCCCCCCGAATCCTTTCCGAAAACCAGGCTTAACCCTCCGGCAAGAAGGGATATCTGGGTATCCAGGAAAGAATAGGCAGGTTCTAACATGTAAAGCCTGTTCGCCTGGCCAAGATATATGAAAATAACCAGAAGTACTGCTGCCGAGGCTGAAATTATCAGGCTGTACTGGAACAGTAAATAAAAGATGAGAGACAGCAGCAGCAAGATCATATACGGGGAAATTATCATCATAAAATAATTCATCGGGAATACGAGCCTGCCATAGCTGCCATATTTTCCATTGAAAAGCACATCCCTGTGCTGGAGCAGCAGCCTGATAAGACCCTTTCCCCGCCTGTCTTTTTGCATCCTCCTTTTAAAAAATGCGCTCTGGCTTGCCTCATAAAATATAATCCCGGGGTCGATAATCGTCCTGTATCCCTGCTTTCGTACCTTGATCGCAAGTTCGCTGTCGTCAGCAATAGAATCCGGATCGATGGGCGCTATCAGGGACTTCCTGTACGCAGAGAAAGGCCCATGGAAAATTATAGTTGAATCAATCCAGGACTCCGCGATCTGTACTTTTGATTGGAGCGACCTGTAACCCACTTCAACTTCCGACTCATTGATAACCACCTGTTTGCCAGTCACTCCTCCTATCGCCGGGTCAGCAAAATCGGATGCAACTTTTTTAAGAACATCCTTTTCCAGCATGCTATCGCAGTCCGTTTTTATTACTATCTCATTTTTTGCTGCTGCATAGGCCGTATTGAGTGCAGTGGCAAGTCCCTGCCTTTTTTCCCTGATCAGGTTTATGCAGGGGTATCTTTTCCGGTATTCTTTTATTATTTCCGGCGTCCTGTCTGTTGAGGAATCGATTATCACAACCTCTATAAGTTCCGGGGGATAGTCCAGCTTGAAGATGTTATCAAGCTTTTTCGCTATGAGCATTTCTTCATTGTAGGTCGGGATAATCATGGAGACCGTTGCCCTGTAATCATTTTTTCTTGCAGGGGAACCCCGGTTCCCGTATTTGAGAATTAATCCGATGTAGATAGTATAAGGTATAACTATTAAAATAAATACTGCTATCGGTATAAGAGGTGTCATTTAAACATGCACTTTTAGTCTTTATTTGTTTTAAAGGTTACCCATTGGTCTCTGCAAATATTCGCCTGGGATGATTTCCAGCATTCGTTTCCATAATCTTTATTAATTGCGACAACTACTTATAACCCAGTCCTGAGGTGTACTTTGGCCAAAGTAAAACTTAACAAAAAAAACAAAGAAAAACCTGAAAAAAAATCGTCAGGAACAGAAGAAAAAAAACCTGACAGGTTTTTCACTGTAAAATCCCTTTCATACAGCATACTCTTTGCAATATTCCTGTTCTCCTTCTATATCAGGGGAATAACGCCCATGAATACGGTTTTCCAGCGCGGGGTCGTGGGTTTTGCAATGGACGATTCGGTTTTCCATATGAGGCTTGTGGAAAACACTATTCATTTCTTCCCTCACCGCATTTTCTTTGATGCGTTCACATACTATCCGATAGGATTTCATTTACACTGGGGCCCTCTGTTTGACCAGTTGAATGCCTTTTTTGCCCTGCTTGCAGGCTTTATCCTGAACGGGGGAATGCCGGCGCAATCCACCATAGATACTGTGGGTGCATTTTACCCTGCGGTCCTGGGGGCGCTGGTGGTATTCCCGGTCTATTTCATAGGCAGGGAACTGCTTGATGAAAAAGCGGGTCTGATCGGGGCTTTTTTAATAACAATACTGCCCGGGCAGTGGCTTTCGAGGTCGGTTCTTGGATTTACAGATAACCACGTCGCCGAAGTGTTTTATTTAACTCTCATGATGATGTTCTTTGTAATGGCTATTAAAAGGTCTGAAAACATCACGTTCGATCACTGGCTGAAAAAGGACTGGAAGGCATTGAAGAGTCCCATAACGTATTCTGTTTTTGCAGGTATATCTTTTGGCGCTTATCTTCTTAACTGGACAAACGGTGTATTTTTCGCAGTCGTTTTTGCCATTTTTGTCATAGTCCAGTATGTTATAGATCATTTTAGAGGTAAGTCCACTGAATATATAGGTATCGTTGGCATTATCGCGTATCTGGTCGCAATGATCATGGTGTTGCCGTATGTCGAATTAAGTAACCGGTTCGATTCCGTGCACTATTCTCTTTTGCACCTGACAGTTACAGGCGGGATCGCGTTAATTTTTGCTTTCCTGAGCCTGGTCTCCAGGGAAATGAATAAGCGGGAGTACACAGGAGTTCATTACCTTGCATTTGTATCACTCCTTATCATAGCCGGCCTGATTGCCATCATGATATTGATACCGGATCTCTGGAGTTCTACGGCAGGCAATCTGAGTTTTATATTCCACGGGAGAACAGGGGGAGGATTGACGATAGCAGAATCTTCGCCAATAACTCCGGAAATGATCAGCGGGAATTTCGCTTATAATTATTATCTTGCTTACATTTCAATACTTGCTCTCTGTTATTATATAATCAGGAAATCAAAAGCTGAATACACCTTGCTGGCGGTCTGGAGCTTATTTGTCCTTTCCATAATGCTGGCCCAGAACAGGTTTGCGTATTACTATGCGACAAATGTGGCGATACTTATTGGCTTCCTCGGCTCCCTGATCCTGAACTATGCCGACTGGAAGATTTTTAACTCAAATGACATTATTGAATGTTTGAAAAAAATCAGGATCCAGCATATTATTTCTTTGGTTATTATAATCGCAGTGACCGGATTCCTGCCCTCAAATGCGTCACCTT
>CABMIA010000166.1 GCA_902386085.1 uncultured archaeon | reverse complement strand
GCTGACTTTATCTCATTCCTCAGTCACTATGGGCAGTAAATAATCCTGGCCTACAGCCACTGGCACCCTCTGGAGCACATCGCCTTTTCCGTTCATGAAGATCAGGTAGGGCGGATAGTTCACGCCATAGTTGCCAGCAACGTCCTTATCAACATCAAGGTCCATTGCCACAAGAACGTAATCATTTTCCAGTATATTCTTAACCTGGGGATTACCCAGCGTATCGGTCTGGAATTTAGCGCAGTACTGGCACCAGATTGCCCAGAAATACATCATTATCGGCTTATTTTCCTGCTGGGCTATCTGGAATCCCTGGTCAAGGGAGCGATGGAAAGTGATTCCTCCAAGGTAACTGTAATTTTTATCGCTCAGCCTGAATTTCGAAAGGGCGATATTATAAGAGCTGTATGCAAAGGATATTATCAGTATCAATACAAGTATCGATAACAATTTCTTGGTCTTCATAAATAAGGTTCCTACTTGGTTTGATGTATATAAGTTATATGATTTTCGCGCAATTTTTGGTTTTCAGTTTTTTTAATCGTTCCTATGTATATACTTTTCGAGATGCGTAAACAGGTTCATACTATCGGCAGCGTCAGGATTTTCATTCCTATGAAGAGATAAACAATAGCGACAGCGCTCACTGCTATCATGCTATTCTTCAGGTCTTTTTCATTATTCGAAAGCTTTTTGCTTATCAGATACCCTGCCCAGAGAGTAAAAATAAAGCCGGAAAACACAAGGATGATCTGCAACTGGTCTATGGTATCAAAATTTACAGCGAACTCCCAGACTTGCCCGAAGAATTTTCCAGCGGTTTCGGTTATGAAGAACAGGCCTTTCAGCAGCCGGAATGTGTTTTCGGCCAGGTAAACCGATAACCCGAGCGGGATAAATGCATAGGAAAGCTCTATGAACTTTTGCCTGGCATTCTTTCCGGGAAGCGATATCCGTGTTGACAGGTACATGAGGCCGGCAGCTCCCAGTGTTATAAGTGAGAATATGATAATAGCCCACATATTTCTCCAGTAGTTCACGAAAAAGTTGCGGTACATTACTGTATCGAACGGGGCAACAGATCTCACGAAATTTATTATTACGTTCCTGAACTCAAAACGTTCCATTCCCATCACAAAGAGGAACATGATAATAATCCCGTGGACCAGATACGCTTCATCAAGGTGAGTTTTTACTGATTTGACCAGATCTGCCCCGGGAAGCCTGGGACTTATCCTGATATTGTCCTTTGAGCAAGACTTCACGCATTCCATGCACATGATACAGTAATTATTCCTCTCCATCGTTTGCGGGAACTCTCCAACGGGACAGGGTTTTCCGGCCTCGTTTCCGATGATGCATTCTTTAATATTATGATCCTGGCAGGTTTTCTTTGACTTGCAGCGAAGTTCTGTGGCAGAGAGCATGGAGAAAACCCCGAGCACAAGACCTATCGGGCAGATGTACCTGCAGAAACTCCTCTTTTCAAAGATAACTGCCATTACCATAGCAAGCCCGGTGAAGGATAAGAGAAGGTATGCGGTGTTCGGGGGATTGCGCGTGAACATGAAAAGGTGGCGCTCTGCCGCGAAAATGAACAGGAAAAGTATAACTGCGATCCAGAGATTGCGATATTTTTCAGGATATTTCCTTTTGAAGCTGAACACCGACTGCGTCCAGTCAACCGACGCACCTATCGGGCATGCAAAGCACCATAACCTCCCAAAAAGGATGATTGTGAAAGCAAGGAGGGGATGCCAGAGATCCCAGATCATGGTGGTCGCGAACGGTATCCCGCCCCGGAAACGCAGGTCAGGTTCGCTTGACAGGCCGAAATATATGATTATCAGCAGTGCAAATAGAAAAATTAAATTGACAGCCGGCCTGAAAAACCTGTTTTTGACAAGGTTCCTGAAATAGTAAACATCCAGCAGGTCGGATTTTTCGCCAGTTTCACCGTTTTTCTCAGAATCCATAAACACCCAGGTATTTCAGATATAATCTTGTTATTTCAGAATCGACTGTAACCGAATATGGCAGCAGCATGACTTTCAGGTATTTGTCAATACCGAAGAGCATCATCAGTCCGACAAGTATTAGAACCAGCCCTGAGGCTTTTTTTATGGAATGCGTATTCTTTGAGAACCATTTAACCCGTCCTGATATGCTCTTCCCCGAATATGCTATGAAAAGCATGGGGATGCCGACACCCAGTGAATACGCCAGGAGAAGGGCGGTGCCCTGCACCAGATTCCCGGAACCTGCCGCGCTCTGCGCCACGAATGCGAACACCGAGGTAAGTATCGGGCCTACACAGGGTATCCAGACAACACCCAGGGACATTCCAAGGAAAAGGCCGCCAAGAAGCCCTTCCCTGGGCGCTCTTTCAGAAAGTTTTCCGAGGAAAGATACGCGTTCACGCCCGAAATTCACCATCGAGCTTGAGATCTTAACATATTCGTTGTTTATATCTTCGTCAAACAGAACCGCGCCCATACCGATAATGAAAAAAATCGAGAACCAGCGCAGGTAGTCTGTGAAAAACGAAAAAGACGCTATAGAAAAAACCAGAAGGCCCATCAGGGTGAAGGTTATGGCCATGCCTGTCACTATCGCAACAGGGCGAAGCCTGCTTCCCACAGAACCCGACAACATCGCAGGCAGTATCGGAAGGACACATGGCGTTGCAACTGTTACCATGCCTGCGATGAAGACCAGGATTACCGATGGAGCTGCTGGCATTTATGTTCTGGCTATCGAATCTATACTGTCCATATCTGCCTGGACTGTTTTCAGGTCGCCTGTGATCTTTATTACCAGGACATTTCCCCTGGTCTCGGGATTATAATTGTTTAATGCTGGCGGTATGGATTTGCTGTCTGTAAGGTTATACGCTTTGACGAGCTCCACCTTACCGTTCACGGGGGTCATGCTCCAGTAATTTATATCCGAAAATCTGCCGGGTTGCGTTAATACAATAGCGACCCCTGCGTTCTGGTAATCAACTGCATCAAGCAGGGGTTTGTATGTGGTATACGATGTGCTCATACCCGCCGGGTCTTTCATTAATTTCAGGACATTATCCACGTTCACGCTATGCCCGTAGATCAGCGGCCTTGTGTACACAACGTTTTTCATTCCCTGCTCGGCATGTGTTCTCAGCGATGCATCTTTTGTATTATCGTAACCCAGGTCATGCAGCTCTATCCAGGAAGTCGGGCTGAAGTCTGCGCTGTACATACCGATTAATTTTTTCCCGTAGAAAGAATCTGGCTCTGTCATCCCACCCACATATTGCGGTTCAAGTTCGGTTCCGGTAAGCATCTTGCTGTTCACGAAATAAGCCCTGTTTGCCCCGGAAGGCGTTAGTTTCAGCCCGTCGGCGATGGATTTGAAACTGTCTGAAAGGCTGTATCCCGAGAGGTCAGCCGCAGAAGGAGTGCTTACGGGCTGCGGGACTCCCGACAATTTAGGCGTGAGTTTGGGTATATAAGAATCGCTAACCGGGGGCGTGTTTGTCTTGTCCCCGCCTTTCTTGCTGTATTCATCGTCTATGAGCGCCCTGGCCTCTGTGAGGGTTTTGCCTGATGCGAGGTATTCCTGGACCTTGATCGCCTCTCCTATACATACGTCACAGAATGAGGCATGGTCATCATATGTCCAGTCATCGTTGATAAAGCAGTCACGCAGGAACCTGTGACCTGAATGGCCGCCGCAGCCGCAGTAGCACGGTATCTGTTCAAGCAGGTCGGGATGCTCGGTCGCGTATGTATAAGCTTTCAGGGTCAACGGGTTCGTATAAGCATAACTTGGAAGTTTTATTTGTGATTCCGGCGCTTTTTTTATTGAAGCGGAACCTAGGGAGAGGGCTGCGTATGCTATTCCGGCAAGCACTATTACTGCAATTACGCCGAGAATTAACGTACTGTTCCCTTTCTTTTTCGGTACTTTTTCACTTTTTGCTTTCACGTTTTTTTCTTTCTTTTCAGGCTTCATTTTTTTGCCTCTTTTTATTTTAACTCTTTAACTCTATTATTGTGTTGAGAAATGTTTCAGTATCCGTATATCCCGGTATTCTTCGTATCTCAGTGCCTTTGGGATCAAGAAATATTTCGGTAGGAGTCCCATGTACCCTGAAATTCCTGGTTTCGTTCTTCTGTCTGTCCACATCTATCGAAACCAATATGAAGTTTTCGTTCAGGATATTGATCACGCTTGTGTTTGTGAAGGTCTCCTCTTCAAATTTCCTGCACCAGCCGCAGAATTCTGACTGTGCATATACGAATACCGGTTTGCCCTGCACACCTGCTGCATCAAGCGCGGGCGCGAGGTTCGTATAGAATTCCAAACCTTTTATCGTTATCTTTGCCGGATCCGGGCTGGCAGACTGTGAGTCTAGGCAGCCTGAGAAGAGCACGAGCAGGGCAGGTATTGCGAATATCCATTTCTTCAAGTGTATCTGAGTTTACAATACGTGTAAAGTGATATAAGGATTGCGGTTTAGTGAAATAATTGAATTTATTACAGGTGCAGTTTCAGAATTTAATTTTCCCATAGACGACATCTTTCGGGATATTGCCAAGGTTGGAGCTGAGATTCATGTACTTCCTGCTCTCGACCATCCTTTTATCGAAATTTTCTCCGGTAATCTGGAGTCCTGATGAAGAACTGTTCTCATCCCATATCTTTCTGGCTTTTCTCCTTATGATGAACTCTCCGATCGCCCCGGCTATAATGGGAATCGGAGGTACCAGATATAATGCTGCCCCCAACAATCCTATTACCTTATTACGTTTTTTGATCCTGCCAATCCTTTTATGGATTAGATTTTCCTGTGCAGTTTTTCCCTGGAGCGATCTGTAGGTGGCCCTGCCTATTTCCATCGCCACACCGTTACTCCATCGGATGCAGGCTCCAAGCGATGTTACCTCCCCGCCGAAAAATGTATTTTTTCGCAGTATTGACGTTCTGAAGTCCTCTGCCGAACTTCCGGAAAATGTCGTATATGCGTTGCCTACCATTTCGACAGAATGAGCATCGCTCCCACCGATGCTGGCTTTCCCGCGAGTCATACTCTCCCTTGAGGCAAGCCTGTTTGAATAAGGGTCACGGTGTATGGCGTTAAATACCTCAATCCCATCCAGATCCAGGTATTTTACTTTTTGACCGAGGCATGGACAGTGTGGGCTGAACGGATGGGGGGCTATGGCAATCCCACCCTGGTCGTGAATACGTTCCGCAGTCTCTTCAGCACCAAGCCATGGCTCAATTCTTTCCTGGAGAAAAAGACCGATCATTTCACCTTCGGAAGTAGAAACCTCTTCCCCGATGACAATTTCAATCCCCGGAAAATCCCGGGCGTATTTTTGCGCTTTAAGCGCGCCACCTATGCAATTATGATCTGTAATGCACAGGACCTCAAGACCTTTCTTTATTGCAGCTTTGACAACAATATCAGGCTCTGATATAGAATCAGGAAATTGTGCAAGGGAATATTTTGTAAACCCTGAAAATTTAGTATGGACGTGTATGTCAGCTTTTCCGCAGTTTTCCGAGTCAGTTACACTTTCCAATCAAATCAACCTCCCACATAAATCCGCGTATTCCCCTTTATAAATAAATTTTTTTTATGTATATGTTTTTGAAACATATTCCCATTTGATAATTGCCCGCATACAACATTAAGTAATGGGTAAGACCACCAGGTGAATTGGTTAATCCTGAAATGAATTGCTTCACGAAGATTTCTACGCAACTTAATCGCTATCATCACCTACTGATTCATATTTAATATCCCTCGGATCGCCAAAGGCAATTTCTTATGTTCTAAAATGTATAGAAGGATCCCAATTCCGGGATCCAATACTATCATTTCCCTACCATTTCTTAAATCTCACTGGAGAGGTCAGCAACACTTTGTAATCCGTACCGTTCATGGTCAGAGTACCGTTTGAGAGCATTTCACCTTCATATTTTGACATTGACAATGAAATGTGTCCTACTGCCGCCGGAGTGAAGCTTGTCTTGTTCGTACCTTGCGGAGGCAGTGTCAGAACATCCCCGCTGAGAGACTGGTTATCATGACTTGTTATGTTAAGGGCGTATGCCTGTCCTGCAAACCTGAGATGCGCCCTGGTTGACATTTTTGCCTTTCCCATTTTTGCACTTATATCCAGGATGTGGTATTGATCTCCGTTCAGGGCAAATCCATGCCCCATTAGCAGGGGCTCCACAAACATCGTTCCATATCCTCTTTCTTTTCCAAAGCCCGGGACTGAGGGACGGGCAAACACCATTACTGCAGTTACTGCCGAGATCAGCAAAACCGCAGTAAAAAGAATTGCTGTTTTCTTCGTTATTTTCATTTGATTAACCTCAAATATCATTTGGATTGAACGATATTTAATTCCGATGCTGAACGCTGGTATAAAATGAGCTTTATTTGGTTTTTTTTTTGATAAAAACCATTCTAACGGTTCGATATAGTTCGTACCCTGCTGTGCCGCCTGCTATATGAAAAGTAGATAACAAGCCCGATAGCCATCCAGATAAGAAGCCGAAGCCATGTGTCCAGAGGAAGCGCGATCATCTGGGCAAATGAGAAAAGTGCACCTAAAACCGGAACCCATGGCACAAAAGGAGTTTTAAAAGGCCTGGGAAGCATAGGCTGGGTACGGCGCAAAACAAGAACACTTAAGCACACGATCGCAAAAGCCAGTAAAGTCCCTATCGAGACAAGCGCTCCCAGGGTATCTATAGGGAAGAGCCCTGCCACGATCATCGCTATTGTTCCTGTCAGTATCGTAGTTATGTACGGTGTTTTAAACCTTGGATGCACAGATGAGAACTTCGCAGGCAGCAAACCGTCTTTTGCCATCGTATAGAAAATCCTCGGCTGGCTGAGAAGTAATACGAGGACGACCGAGCTCAGACCTGCGATAGCCCCGTTTTTTTTGTATGGTCTTAACCAGAAAAGACCCTGACCGGCGGGGTTAACAGCAATATCGATCGG
>CABMIA010000165.1 GCA_902386085.1 uncultured archaeon | reverse complement strand
GCGCGCCGCGAAATGTCCTGTACCAGGGAAGATCGATAACGATATGAGCTACAGCGAACTTCTCGCAGATGGTTTTTGCAAAATTTATCTCTTTTTTCCTTGCCCGCTGGCCGTAATCAAAGGTCACGCACAAAAGTTCATCGCACATGTCGTATGCTTCCCTGAACGCAACAGTGGAATCAAGACCTGATGAAAGTAAAACAATGGATTTCATGTGAGAACCATTGCTCAATGAACGGATATAGAGTTAATCCCCGTAATCATAACATTTATCCGTTATAAAATCAATCCCCCGCTCATGCCATCTGTAATGGAGCTTTACCAGCTCTTACCAAGGACAAACTGCAAGATATGCGGTGAATCCACTTGTATGGCTTTTGCAGTTGCATTACTCGGAAGAAAAAGAAAAATCATAGAATGTACGCCCATACTTTCAGAGAATTTTAAAAAACAGAAAGAAAAACTCGAATCGCTTCTATTGCCATCAGCAGGCGCAGAAGAGACCGGGATGATAGTGCATCCCGAACTGTGTACAGGCTGCGGCAACTGCGTTGTGGCTTGCCCTGTGGATGTGGCAAACGACCCCAAAGGCGCAGCAGTGGGACATGCACCTACCAATGATAAGGTGATCTTCAAGATAGTGGACGGCAAAGTGATAGCTTCAAACATCAGGGAATGCAGGCGCTTTGGCAAAAACAGGGTGCTGTGTTATGCATGCATAGACCCATGTCCTGTGGGCGCTATCGAATTCGTTTAGGAGGTTATCATGGTTACCTGTCCGGGATGCGCGCTTTTATGCGATGATATTGAGGTCATCGTTGAGAACAACGGGATAAAGGAGACGCGCAATACGTGCAGGCGCGGCGCCGCCAGGATGAAAGGCTGCGTGAACAGGTTAGCGCCATAAATAGCTCAAAAGCCTGCCGATGTTGAAAGTTCCATCAAGAAGGCGGCAGAGATCCTGAAGGAAGCGAAATCGCCTATGCTTTTTGGCTGGAGCAATTCGACATGCGAGGCACAGATAAATGGGATCAGGCTTGCGAAAAAAATGGGGGCAATGATCGATGACACATCCTCATTCTGCCAGGGGATGCTGATCGAAAAGGTATTGCAGAATAAGTTCAAAACCTGCTCGCTTGAAGAAATCAGGGATAAGGCTGACGTGCTGGTTTACTGGGGGTCGGATGCACAGGATTCAGAGCCGCGGCATCTCTCACGGTTCTCATACTTCCCGCGCGGACAGATGCGCCAGCGAGGATACGAAGAGGATCGACTGGCAATAGCGATAGATGTCCGTGAATCCAATACAGCGAAGATATGCAAGGGGCATTTTTACAGGATATCCCCGAAGGGTGACAGGGAGTTTATATTTGCCCTGATGGATGCGCTCTCAGGAAAAGTGCCTTCGTATGAGCCAAAGAAAATGCTTGAACTGGCGGCTATAATGAAAAAGGCAGAGTTCGGGGCGATCTTCGTTGGCATCGGGCTTACATATTCCATAAAAAATGATTTTGAGATATTGGTTTCCCTGGCAGATATGCTTCCCAATTTCAATATCATGCCCATGATCGGGCATTACAATATGCGCGGTTTCAACGAGGCGCTGTTCAGGGAGACGGGTTTTGTAAACAGGGTAAAGTTTGAGGGAGGAGCACATGACGCAAAATATTCTATTGTCGAAGCCCTGCGCACAAAAAGCATAGATGCACTCCTCGTCGTGGGTTCAGACCCGGTTTCAAGCCTTCCGCGTTCGCTGTTAGCTCATCTTGCCTCTATACCCGTGATATGCATCGACCCGTGTGTTACAATGACCTCAAAAATCGCGACTGTAACCATCCCGTGCGCCGTTGCCGGAGTTGAGGCTGCGGGGACTGCTGTAAGGATGGACGGGAAGATTATAGAGCTGTCAAAGATACTTGAAAGCAATTACCCGAGCGATGAGCGGATTTTAACAATGTTCATGGAGGCGCTGTGATGGGAATCGATGTGGGAAAGTTCCTGAAAAGCCCTGAATTCGATATCAGGATCACTACTTACAGGGATATCTTCCAGGTTGAGGCGCTTGAGAGGGACAGGTTCGGCGAGGATTACAGGAAGCTCTCAGCCTGCATAATGCTCAGTAAAAATGACCTGCACAGGATGGGATTCAAGCCAGGGGACAGGGTAAAGGTATCGAGCCACAGCGGCAGTATCGTGGTCGAGGTAAAGGAATCCAAAAGGGACGAGCCGGGCGGGCTTGCGTTCATGGTCAACAGCCCATGGTCGAATGCGCTTGTGTCTGAGGATACGGGAGGGAGGGGGATGCCGGAGTTCAAGGAAATAAGCGCTAAGATTGCTTTGACGAAAGATAATGTGACGACGATCGAGGAGCTGATGGAATTTAAGGGGAAAATTTAAAGATCAGAATGCAATGCAGGATACGGTGATAGGGGCATCTATAGTTACAGTTGGATAACACTGCCTAAATTTTGCGCTCCAGTTGTCGGGCTTCATGAACCTCCCCCTTTGGAGAATGATATGCGGGAAAGGGATTTGAAATACAAAACATGGCTTTTTTGAGATTATTCCCAACTAATGTTTTGATATCGCTTGATAATGGGTTTATAATCCTAAATTTAACTCCTTCCATTATCTGTTATATTTTCTTTCTTTTTTGATTGCGTATTATGAGGGCGATCATTGCGATTAATGCCATAGGCGCACTGAATCCCGGTGCTTTCGGCGCAGATGCCGTTTCTGCTGCTGAACATGTTTGAGATGACCGGGAACTTGTACTTACAATCGTTATGCTTCCATTGTCCGCCATTACTCCGGGTATATATCCGTTATCATTTGCAAGCTTCGCTGTTGCCAGGTATAAGGTCGATTGCCTGGAGGAGGCATTGCTATTAACCTTGAAATTCAGGGTTGCATAGGTTCCTGGGGCTGTTACTTCTGAACCGCGAGGCTTTATGACATGCGCGAGATGTAGCGTACCGTTGGTGTTGTTAATATCATTGAATAACTCCATAGGATAGTTCCCTAAAAAGTTCCCTATTACAATGCTGCATTTACTCGCTCCCATGTCGCATAATATGGTATTATAACTGTCAATTTGAACCGCGGCTGGATCGAATTTCAGGTTAATCTCAACAACCCTGACTGGCTGACCTTCCGGATCGACTTTAATATCCACGCTGAACGCATCGCCTTGGTTAATACCGGTGATTGATGCAGGCACAATGCTGATAGTTGGCGATGCTGCTCCCATTCCAACACCTGCCACAGCTATAATGCCTAAAATCAAGGATAGGCTCAATATATTGGTTTTCATTTTGTTTCCACCGAATAAAATCAGGATGCGGGGGAAGGGATTTGAACCCTTGAACTCCTGCGAGAATAGATCTTGAGTCTATCACCTTTGGCCGCTTGGTTACCCCCGCATGGTGGGCGGGCTGAATTATCCAGATACGATCCTTTTTTGACTGTTTAATTAACCATAACCCAAAAAACCCATCTGATAATACGAAAATTTTAACGGATTTGACGTTAAACGGTCTTACGGGTCACGTGCACCCAGATAACGGTAATGCAAAATAAAACTATCGGCAGGTAAAAATTCTGGGTTTATTCTTACAAGAATCACTTTCATGCGGGTTAGATAGACAAGATTAATATATATGAGCATATTCAATTTATTAAAATTGTAGCATATCAAATCACACTTCCGGGTTATTTGAGATGGTGAAAAGATGGTACTATATGATATTTGCGCAGGGAGGGTCCTCAGAATAGCGATTGGAATAGCGATGCTGGCGTTATTGCTTGCCGGCGGGGCGGAGGCGGCGACAATAACTGTGAACGCAAGCGGGGGCGCGGATTATACAAGGTACAGGATGCGATCGATAATGCGAGCGCAGGGGATACAATTCTGGTGAGGAGCGGCACCTATTATGAGAGTGTGAATGTGAGTAAGCCGCTTACCCTGCGTGGTGTGGACACAGGAGGCGGTAAGCCAGTGGTGGATTCTAACGGGAGCGGTGATGTAATTACCTTTAGTGCAGATGGGATCATGCTTGACGGATTCAATGCAACGAATGGAAAAAGTTTCAATGCCGGGATTATGATTGCCTCGAATAACAGCACTGTCATAGGCAGCGATATCTCACACAACAACTACGGCATCATTCTATATTTTTCAAGCAATAATACTCTTTATAATAACAGTATTACAGAAAACCGTGATGGCTTCATTCTCTACACTTCCAGTAACAACATAGTGCATAGTAATATCGTCTTGAACAACTACTATGCAATGTATTTGTTTTATTCATCCGACAATAATACCATCTACAACAATCTTTTTAACAACACCTATGACCTGGGTTACTCTGGCTCAAACCGTAACAGATGGAACACCACAAAGACAGAAATTGCGAGTATCGTGGGAGGACCTTACCTTGGAGGAAACCTGTGGGAAAATCTTGATGGAACTGGCGTCAGCCTGACCTGCACAGATTCGGATAAGGATTGGATATGTGATTCGAATTATACGCTGTCGCCTGAAAACGTGGACTATCTGCCGCTGGCGGTACCCCCGCACGCCTATGTCAACGGCACTGTCATGCATGATGGTACTGGGTCGCAGGTGTGATAGTATCCACCAGCACCGGCATTTCAACCACCACCAGTGCATCCGGGTTCTATTCGTTCGCCGTTGCGGCAGGCACGTATGATCTTACGGCCAGGCTGGAGCCTGAGTATTATATGAATAATTCTGTAACGGTCACTACAGTATCGGGCGCGGTTATGGTACAGGATATTGAACTTATTGTGAAACCGACAGGAAACATAACAGGAAATGTTACCACAGCTTAGCAAAGGTAATCAATACTTTGTAATTTCCAGGAAAGATACTTCAGTCCTCGATTCTTAGCATACATCACTATTCAAATATGAAAAGTGGAGTCTTATTCTGATTTGACTAAAGTGTGTCCGTCATTAAAACCAATGTTTAAATAAACCTGTGTATAACAAAACGACCATGAAACTTAAAGAAATAATACAGGTTCTTGAAACCATTGCGCCTCCTGAACTTGCCGAGGATTATGATCACGGGAAGATAGGACTTGTGCTTGACAGGGGCAGCGATGTACAAAAAATTGCTGTCGCCCTTGACCCAACGGATGCTGTTTTAAATGAAGCGTCGCGCCTTGGCGCAGACCTGCTCATTACCCATCATACTCTTATATTTGACCCCGTAAATAAAATCTCAAAGCGATTGTCTGATACTTTGAAGATCGCAATAGACAGCGATATTTCCATTTACACTATGCATACGAACTACGATAAAGCGCGGGGAGGCGTGAACGATATTCTTGCCGGGCTTCTTGGCCTGAACAATATAATTCCACTCAAGCTCGGGCGGATCGGTGAAATAAAGCCGTGCAACGCCCTGGAATTCGCTTCTTTTTTATCTGAAAAGCTCGATGCGCCTGTTCTGTACACTGGTAAAGGGTTAATAAAAAAGGTAATGATAGTAGGCGGAAGCGGCTTTGGCAGGGAATACATGGATATCGCTTTCGAACAGGGTGCCGATGCCCTTGTATCAGGGGAGATGCGCCACAGCGCGGTAAGGTATGCAGGTGGATTATGCCTTTTCGACGCCACGCATTACGCGACCGAGGCGCCTGCCATGGAAAGATTATGCGGACGTCTTCCAGTGGAATCGGTTTTTATTGAGGACAGGCCGGAAATGGCGTCAATAAACCGTTAAGTGCGCTGAAGATTTCAGAGCCTTATACAAGATGGGAAACCAACTCGACCAGCACCGCCACAACAGGAATCTGTTCCAGTACAAAAACAGATTTAAATAACATGCATGGATAGATAATGTATTATGGCTGAAGCAGATAATAAAGTTTTGAACTTCACTGTCCTTATAGAGCAGGATGAAGATGGTATTTATGTGGCTAAAGTGCCTGACATTATTGGCTGTTATACTCAGGGTAAAACTGTAGAGCAGGCAATGGAGCGCATAAAAGAAGCAATACAGGTATGCCTTGAAGCAGATAAAGAAGAGATTATGCCTCTGAAATTCATCGGGATACAGCAGTTAGAGGTCAAGGCATGAAGAGGCTCCTTCCAATTTCTGGAAGGAAAATGAGCAAGATTCTGGAAAAACTTGGCTTTCAGAAAGTGCATCAAGTAGGAAGCCACGCAAGGTACATTCATCCAGACGGAAGAAAAACAGTAGTTTCTCTGCATGGGAATGAAGAACTCGGTATCGGGCTTTTAAAGGAAATCCTGAAACAGATTAAAATTTCCAGAGAAGAATATGAAAAATTGAGGAGAAAGATCTGAGCCTATTTTTCAAAATCGAATTCCACTGCGGTTTTATAATTTTTTCATCATATAAGGCCCTTCTCTCTCATACCCGAACTTCCTGTAATAATCCCGCACCCCTATCCCGCTTGTCACCGCTATCTTTTCATACCCTCCCGAGCGTGCTGTTTCCTCAGCCTGCGCAAGAAGCTCTTCGCCATATCCCCTGTGCTGCCACTGGGCATCGCCAGCGCTTGTGCCCACAGGAACCATTTCCCCGTAAACATGAAGCTCACGCACCACCGCAGCGCCGTCAAGCTCAGGCCTGTGGGGTGAGCATGGGAAGCGCAGCCTAGTAAATCCTATCAGGATATCCTTTTCCGTATCCTCAAAAGAAATGAAATATTCTTTTCCCCCACATGCCTCATATTTTTCCACTGCAAGCTCGATATTCCCAGGCAATATTCCAGCAAGCATCTTATGTCCAACTTCGCGGCACCTGATGCACCGGTACCTGCCTCCTATCTCAAAAAGCCGCTCTTCCGCAAGCTGCCTGATATTGCTTTTTTTTATTCCAGCAAGCACCTGGTATGCCGGGATATCGCGCTGGATCCTCTGAAGGCGGACCCATTTCGGGAGAATGGCTTTTACTTTCGCCAGTAATTCAACTGCCTCTTCAACTTCAAGCGGCGCATAATTCCCAAGCTCCCACATCCCGTGAAGCCGCGTCCCTTCGGTCACAAGCGTGGGATAAATCTTCAGGTAGTCAGGTTTGAAGCGCTCATCCTCAAATAATGTCCTGAAAATGCGAAGGTCAGACTCAGGTGTCGAACCCGGAAGTCCGGGCATCATGTGGAAACCCACTTTCAGACCGCTATCCCGCAGCCTCATATTCGCATCTGCGCTTTCCTTCACGGTATGCCCGCGCTGGATCCCTGCAAGGATGAAATCATAGGTGCTCTGCACACCGATTTCCACCTTTGTGGCGCCCAATCCGAGGATGGAATCGATATGCTCCTTTTCTGTCCAGTCTGGCCTTGTTTCAATGGTAATCCCCACGTTCCTGATTGAAGAACTTTCGTTTGCGGATTGGACTTCTTCGATGGTAACATATCGTTTCTCTCTTCGCCATTCTGTCTCGTAAAAATCATTCATTGCTTCAAGGGCGCGCTTCACGAACCACTCCTGGTAGCATAACGTACGTGATGTGAACGTTCCCCCCATTACGATAAGTTCTGCCTTTTCAACATGGTGGCCTATCTGCGAAAGCTGTTTTATGCGTGATGAGACCTGCGAATAAGGGTCAAAACCATTCTCAAATGCACGCCTCGCTGCCGGCTCTGCCCCCATATAGCTCTGAGGTGAGTTGAATTTAGAGGACGGGCCGCCAGGGCATGGGATACACAGGCCGTGCGGGCACGGGGCAGGCGAAGTCATGGCCGCAATAACGGCAACACCTGAGATAGTTCTCACAGGTTTCAGCAAAAGAAGGTCGAGGACATACTTTTTTTCGTTGTCTTTTGCTGCCGCAAGTATTCTTGAATTGCTCAAGAGCGATGATAGTTTGTACCGTTTACTGACTTCCTTTTTTGCTGCATTCAGCTCCTGCTCATTCGTTATCTCTTTTCGCAGGAGCCCTTCAACCAGTTCCCTGCATGCTGAATCGATTTCGTTCATTTTGCCATATGAAATAGGATAAATTAAGTGAAAGGATTGACTGTCTTTAGCCAGGGAATCTTCCCAAAATCATCCTCATTTTCTGTATATACGCAGTACACATCATTTTCTCTCATTGTCGCAGCCAGTAATGCATCCCAGTAATGAATGCCATATTTTGTGTTGATGTCTATTGCAGATTTAATTGTGCGAGCACTATAATTAATAATATGCCAGCCATGGAAATCAATCATAAGCTCTATGAATCTTTTTGCTACTTTTTCCGGCATAGGATTTGAAATCTTCTTTGTCACAACAACATAGAACTCAGATAGGTTCTGGATAGAAACCGCAAAATCGCGTCTCCGTTTCCAGCAATCAGCTACAAGCTCACCGCAAATTCTGCATTTGTCAGGCTCGCTCTTATCAAAGACATAGCTTAGCAAATTGGAGTCTATCAACGCCAGTTCATCGTTCATAAAGCTCGCTTCTTTCCTTATATAATCTCATACCGAAGTCGAATTTCTGTTCAAGGAGTTTTAGTGCTTCCTGAGCGTTCCTTTCCTGCTTTTTCTCATAGACCCATTTTCCCATAGCATCGGTCAGCGCCTTTCCGAGGTCTCCTTTTTTTGTCCCCTGCGTGCTGCGGACAAGTTCTCTGAACTCTTTTTCTACTTCATCTTTGACGTTTACTGTAATGGTGCCCATAATTTGTATTCAGATTTTGAATGTATTTAAATGTTTTGATTTTCTAAATTAATTTATTGCGCTTTCGTAAAGCCCTTCATTTGAAAATGGAACAAGTACAATTACTTTTTATCATTACATCAATCAAGTCGCTGCGCTATGGCTGATTTTGAGGGCCTTGAATTAAACTTTACTATGGCGAACTTACCAGAATATCCACCAGATTTTTTGCCTGGCATTTCTTTCGGGCCGCTTTCCAGGTATTTCTCAGGCTCAGATCAAAAGCCTCCGGGGGGCGCAGAAATAGAAGGTAATTACCTTTGTAATCCATTTTGTTCTTCGTGTTTTCTTGTCAACCTTCATCCCGCAAACAGGGTCTATGCCATACTTTTCCTACACTTGAAATTATGAACAAGCATAATGCATTACTGGCAGCCGCTTAATCCTTTCGCAAAACTCCTTCCGAAATCCACACATTTCTCGAGTTCATCCTTAGTGGGCTGCCACTTGAATTTGATCCCTTCCTGCAGGATTTTTATCCTGGATTTTTCAAGGTTTTCCTCTATGAGCTTGACGTTCTCCCCGCTCCAGCCGTAAGACCCGAAAGCAGCGCCTACCTTGTTCTTGAATCTCAATCCTTTCAGATCCTCAAGTATGGGCTTGATAGAAGGTAAAAGGCCGTTATTCAATGTCGGCGAGCCGATAATAATTCCTTTTGATTTGAATACCTCTGTGAGCACATCGTTGCGGTCGCACACTGCCATATTGAACAACTTGTATTTCACCCCCTCCTGTTCAAGCCCTTCGCCTATCGCCTGAGCCATTTTTTCGGTGGCTTTCCACATGGTATCGTAGATTATCGCCACCGAGCCGTCGCTCTTTCCTGATGCCCATTCTTAGTACTTTTCCACGATGTGCATGGGGTTTTCCCGCCAGATAATCCCATGGCTTGGCGCAATGCTATCAACAGGGAGGTTGAGCTTCTTGAACTCATCTATTTTTTTGATCACGAGGTCGCTGAAAGGCGTAAGGATATTCGTATAATACTTTATGGCTTCCTGGTACACCTCGACCATATCGACTTCGTCGTTGAAGCGGGATGAGGATGCATAATGTTGGCCAAACGCGTCGTTGGGCATCAGGATATTCTTACCTGTGAGATATGTGAACATGCTGTCGGGCCAGTGCAGCATCGGGGCGCTTACAAAAACAAGACTGTTCTTCCCAAGACTGATAGTATCTCCGGTTTTTACAGTTTTGAAATTCCAGTGATAATGGTAGTGTTTGTAAATGCTCTCCTTTCCTTTTTCCGAGACCACGACAGTGGCTTCAGGGATGAATTTCATAAGCTCCGGAAGACCGCCGGAGTGATCTGTCTCTGCATGGTTTGCAATCACGTAATCGATCTTTTTGATGTCAATTATCTTTTCTATGTTCTCTATCAGTTCATGGGAATAAGGGCCATAAACCGTATCTACAAGGGCTATCTTCTCATCGATAATCAGATAGGCGTTATAGGTAGTGCCCCTATGAGTTGTATATTCATGACCGTGGAAATGCTTGATGTTCCAGTCCACGACTCCTACCCAGTATACACCGTCTTTTAATTCGACAACCATTTTAATCACTCTCCATTTTTAACCGAACACTGTAATTGTATTTGATCTTGATTCTATTAAACATTATCGAATGGCGAACTCGATATATTTTTGAAAAATTGCGGATTATAATTTGGCTCATGCAATTATTTATTAATCGTCATTGTCATTAAGGTTCAAGAGGAATGAGTAATGGAAAATGTATACTTCTATGAAGATAAAGTCAGCAATGATGTTAAAAAAATATTAGAAAGTGAAGAAGATGATTTTTTCAAGCGCATAGGATTCACTGTAAGGGAGTGCAAGCTCCTGGGGTCTGAACGCAAAGGTTATTTCCTGTACCTGAAAGCCAATTCGGAGGATCTTGACCGCGCGGAAGAGAAACTCGACGGCCTGGGGCTTGAAAAGCTAATCGGCGAGGAAAAGAAAATCGTTACAAAAGCCTTTATCGAAGAAGAGGAAAATGCGGCGAGCGGCATGGGGATGATCTTTGGTTAAGAGAGGCAAACAGAAAATTTTGCAACAGAATTATACGACAAAAAATTAAGAAGAGTAGTAATTTTTTGTGTGGGTTTTTGGTCGTTCCATTCTCTTATAGAAATGGATTTTTACAAAATCTGCAACTATGAAATCTGCCAGGGCCCAGCCAATGGCAAACAGGGCAAGGTTCCAGCCGAGCGGCACCACGAGGGAGAAGCCGTAAACTGCTATCAATACTCCAACGAATTGGGTGATCTCGGTAGTCCAGAACAGGATACCGGCAGGAAAAGGACGGGACCAGAAATGATGCTCGCCCGAACGTGTCAGATAAATAGTAAGATGACCTGCAACAGCTAATTTCATGAACATCAGGGTCTGGATAATGGGTTTTTCCAGATGCAGCACTTCCAGACTTACATAGAATAGGAGGAAACTGAATATGATGCCAACAATCCCGATAACGGTTGCGATGATCAATAATTTTCGCATTTCCCAGCTTGCAGGCCTGTTGAGGGGTTTTGTATTGTCATAGGCGATCATCATAATAGGCAGGTCATTCAGCAGGGCAAGTATGACTATCATGATCGCGGTCAGCGGATAAAAATTGAAAATAATGATGGAGAGTGTGAGGAATATGAGCACGCGTATGGTCTCTGCGATACGATATGTGGCATAATTGTTCATGCGCTGGAATATCTTGTGGCTTTCATTGATTGCATCGATGATGACTGAAAGCCCGGGTCTTGTGAGCACTATATCGGCTGCCGATTTGGCGGCATCCGTGGCGCCTGCAACTGCAATTCCCGCATCAGCTTTTTTGAGGGCCGGAGCATCGTTTACCCCGTCCCCGGTCATGCCTACGATGTGTCCTTTTTTCTGGAGAATCTCTACAATCCGGTATTTGTGTTCTGGAAAAACCTGGGCAAAACCATCAGCTTTTTCAACAATAAGCTCGCTGTCAGGTTTATCCAGGAAGGCAGAAGCAGGCTCAATATCTGTCCCAAGGTTTACCTGCGATGCTACCTGCCTGGCAATAGCGATGTGGTCGCCTGTTACCATTTTCACATTAACTCCGAATGATTGGGCGGTTTTTATGACCTCTGCCGAATCCTCCCTTGGCGCATCATAAATGGCAATGAGACCCGCATACAGCCAATTCCCCTGTGCATCAGTCCCCGCCACTCCAAGCGAGCGATGCCCGCTTGAAGCAAAAACGTTTATTAGTTCATTGACTTTTGAAGCAACCGCATCCTTGTCTGAAACCAGTGAAAGAATAGCCTGCGGCGCACCTTTGGATACTTTGAATGTGGCCCCATCCACACCTTCAACCGTCGCTTCGGTACGTTTTGCAACGGGGTCAAATGGTTTGAAGGAGATTATTTTATATGCCGGAGCAGCCTCATGCAATTTCAGGGTTTTGAACTTATTGATTATCGCATTATCGATAGGATCCTGGTCTTCCTCCCGAGATGCCAGTGTTCCAAGGAGCAGTACATCGTTTTCCTTGAATCTTCCAAAGGGTTTTACTTCTGCGACCGTAAGCTCGTTCTTTGTGATAGTTCCGGTCTTATCAGCGCATAAAATATCCATGCCTGCCAGTTCCTCTATGGCAACAAGCTTGCTTACGATGGCTTCCTTTTTGGCCAGTGCGATCGCACCGACAGCCATAGTTACTGATAAAACCGCAGGCAATGCCACAGGTATAGCGGCAATGGTCAGGATCAGAATGAACTGGAGAGTTTCAAGTATGCTTTCATGTCTGTAAAGCGCCAGAATGAACACGATAGAGACGAGAACAACATCAAGCTTGATGAGGTAATCACCTATTTTGATAACCGCCTTCTGGAAATGGCTTTGACCCTTTGCCTCCTCGACAAGCTTTGCAGTCCTTCCGAAAAAAGTATCCATTCCAGTTGTGACTACCAGCGCATCCATCTCACCCTGCCTGATTATAGAGCCTGAGTACCCGACATCCGAAATATGTTTTTCAACAGGCAGGGATTCCCCGGTCAATGCGGATTCATCTGCAAGCAGATAATCTCCCTGCATGAGTTTTATATCAGCAGGGATGATTTCCCCGACGCGCACCCGTACAATGACTCCGTGAACTAGATTACGTGCAGGGATCTGATGCCATTTTCCATCCCGCAGTACGCGCGCTTTG
>CABMIA010000164.1 GCA_902386085.1 uncultured archaeon | reverse complement strand
GACGCAAGGGTGGTCCTAACATCGCTTTTGATTTGGTAACTCAGTGCGGCTATGATTCGGACAGCTCCTTTGCCGAGGGAGAAGTAGGCCGGGTGGGAGTTGCCGTAGATTCCATGAGAGACTTTGAAATTATCTACGAAGCATATACAGGTGCTCTTGATATCGACAAGGTTCCGTCTAATTTTACCATCAATGCGCCGGCAGCTGTTTTTATTGCCATGTATGCCTGTTTGGCCAACAAGCGTGGTATACCGTTGGCTAAATTGACAGGGACACCTCAAAATGACATTCTTAAAGAATTCATAGCCCGTGGAACATACATTTACCCGCCGAAACAGTCCATGAGGTTATTCCGAGATACGTGCGTATTTTGTTGCAAACATATGCCTGAGCTTAACATAAATTCAATAGGCGGCTACCATATCAGGGAAGCCGGAGCCACACGCGTTCAGGATCTGGCATTTTCCATGGCCAACGGCATTGCTTATATTAAAGCAGGGCTGGAAGGCGGACTTGATGTTGACGAATTTGCTCCCGCTTTCACCTTTAACGCGTTCGGAGGTAGCATGGAAGTCTACAATGAAATAGCCTTCCAAAGGGCCGCCCGCAGGATGTGGGCCCATATATTAAGGGAACGATTTAATGCCAAGGACCCCAAGAGTATGCAGATACGTCAGCCCATCACGGCACATATCGGCTGCTCCAGCACGACCCTTCAGAGGCCGCTGAATAATCTTGCCCGTGCGGTTGTCGGTGGAATGGCAGCCGGAATGTCGGGGGCTATTCCCGGTGCATTCCCGCCCTTTGACGAACCACTTGGCCTTGGCCACTCTCAGGAGGCGACTCAACTTCAGCAGGATGCGTCCAGAATCATGATCTTCGAAGCAAAAGTAACCGATGTGTGCGATCCATGGGCCGGATCTTTCTTCATGGAATCGCTTACAGATGAAATCGAGAGAGATGCGCTGGCGGAACTAGAGAAAATTGAAAAAATGGGCGGTGCTGTTGCCGCTATTGAAAATGGCTATATGCCCAGAGCAGTGGCCAAGAGCGCATATGAGCGCCAGAAGAAGATAGAGAATCAGGAAGAATTGATCGTTGGCGTGAACTGTTTTACCGGTGAGCACGAAATAGATGTTTCCATCAACCGTTGCGTCGAGGCAACTTACGATCCGGAGCTTATGAAAACGGCGGAGGAACGCCAGAAGGTAAATCTGGCCAGATTAAAGCGCGAACGCAACGGTACAGCCGTCGTAAGCTCTCTGAGAAATTTGAAAGTTCAGGCTGAAGATAAGGATAAAAATCTCATGCCGGCAATATGTGAATGTGTGGAAAACGACGCAACGCTTCAGGAAATCTGCGATGTAATGCGTGAAGTTTTCGGCGAAGCACAGCCGATGAAACTGTAAGAGAAAGGCTTTTATTTTGAAAGAACAACTACTGACGATGGTTGAAGCTGCCAAAGGAAATAGCGAACGTGCTTTGGCAAAGCTGATATCGCACGTTGAAGACCGGAAAAACGGCTGGAAAGACGTCATGAGAGCAATTTACGCGGAAACCGGACGAACTTGCGTGATAGGAGTTACAGGTTCTCCCGGAGCGGGAAAGAGCTCTCTGGTCGGTGAATTTGCGAAAAGATTAGCGGATATGGGATATACCATCGGCATTATTGCGGTAGATCCTTCAAGCCCTTTCTCCGGCGGAGCGGTGCTGGGAGACCGCATCAGGATGCGCGATATAAGTACATGTGAAAGTATTTTTATAAGATCAATGGCCACCCGCGGCATGCTGGGAGGATTGTGCCAGGCCGCTCGTGATGTTGTGAGAATCATGGATTTCGCCGGCAGGGACATTGTCATCATTGAGACCGTCGGTGTAGGCCAGGATGAGATTGAGGTGGTCAGCGCGTCCGATTATGTGGTGCTTGTTACATATCCGGGAGGCGGCGACAGTGTCCAGGCCATCAAGGCAGGAGTTATGGAGATTGCCGACCTGTTTGTGGTGAATAAGTGCGACAGGGATGGTGCCGATGTCATCGTATCCGAGATTTCTGCAATGCTTGACCTTTCCACCGAGACGGCTGAAGACGTACCTCCGGTCATTAAGGTATCTGCCTTCACTAAAGAAGGCATTGATAAATTTATGGATATACTTTCCGAATTTATTCAGAAGAAAAAAAAAGGTCCGCACCATCAAAAAGAGCATGTGCGTCAGGAAGTCATGAGCATACTGGAGACGGACATGGTAAACCTCATCAAGGAGCGGATCTCGGGTAATGGAAATATGGAAAAGGAACTGGAGCTTATACTGTCCGGCAAGAGCGACCCGTACAGTGTCGCAGATGAGTTGATAAACCGATTTTCTGTAATCGAAAATAGTCTGAAAAAACAGTAAGGAGGCTTTCTATGAGTGGAAATGGTGCAGGTTTTACTTCAAAGCTCGCTTCGTTTATAGTTAATACTGATGAAAAGAATATCCCAGAATGGGCATATGAGCATTCCAAAGTAGCTTTCATGGACTGGCTGGCGGTTACCTTCGCCGGCAAGGACGATCCACTGGTAAAAATACTTATTGACTATGCGGATACCGTGGGAGGTAAGAAGCAGGCGACTGTCATTGGCTATAACATGAAAAAGGACATAAGCAGTGCGACGCTTATCAATGGCTCGGCTTCTCACACTCTCGATTATGACGATACTTTAGTTTCATTCCTGGGACATCCTTCCGTAACCATTTTCCCCTCGTTGTTGGCTCTTTCCGAGTGGAAAGGAAAATCCGGGAGGGATTTTCTTACTGCGTATATTATAGGCCTTCAGGTTGGAGGAACCATTGGCGCCTGTGCAAGCCTTGACCATTACCTGGGAGGATGGCATGCAACCTCTACTCTGGGACATCTTGCTTCTGCTGCCGCATGTGCACGCTTATTAGGTTTAAACCAGCAGCAGGCTACTTACGCATTGGGCATTGGCGGAACACAGTCATCAGGACTCAAACGCGTATTCGGAACCATGTGCAAACCTTTTCATGCAGGTCGTTCCTCTCAATCGGGACTGCTGGCGGCTCTCCTGGCGGAGAAAGGTTTTACAAGCGCGGAAGACATTCTTGAAGGTCCGCAGGGATTCTTTGAGGCGCTAAAAGGAAAAGTTAATGATGATATCGTTAATATGCTGGGAATAGGATGGGATGTACAGAACCTGAACCAGAAATACCATGCTTCCTGCCACGCAACACACTCTCCCCTGGAGGCAGCATTGTCAATTGTCAAAACGGAGAACATCAATCTGGATGATATCAAGAGCATGACTATTCATGCGTCAACATTATCCCTGCAAGCTGCGGGCAAGACAGAGCCGGCTACCGGGCTGGAGGGAAAATTCAGCATTCCCTACTGTGTGGCAAACGCCCTGCTCAGAGAAGAAACGGGCATGCAGGCCTTCACTGACGAAAAAGTAAACGATCCCGCAGTGCGGACGATTATGAAAAAGATCAATATAATTAATGACCCTGAAATAAAAGCTTTGGAAGCAATCGTAGAGCTGGAGACTGCTGCCGGGAAAAGCTTCAAAGCATTTTCCGATATTCTCCAGAAAATTCCGCCCCTGGAAACTAAGAAAGAACGAGTGGCTAGCAAATTCATCGATCTATGCAGTCCCGTGCTGGGTAAGAGGAAATCACTTTCACTGAAGAAAAAGATAGAGGCTTTGGATACCATCAAGGACATGGGAGATATGGCCAAGAGTCTCTTATAATTACTTAAGAGATAAACTATTTTATTCCCTAAGATCATTTGGTCTGAGGAGGATACTAAAATGGAAGAGCAGATTCTGATAACAGATATTGCCAAATTTTCGGTGAATGACGGTCCCGGGTTCAGAACGAACGTATTTATCAAGGGCTGTCCCCTGAAATGCGAGTGGTGCCACAATCCTGAGACTATTTCAAGTTCTCCAGAACTTTATTGGAAGAGAAGGCTGTGTGTACAATGCGGCGCATGCTTGGAGGCTTGTCCCCGGGGCGCCATTAATCCTCCCATAGAACCTGAACTGTCGAAAAGTGAAGATTCAAATTATCATAAAATAATCAGGGAAAAATGTGATAATTGCATGAAATGCGTAGAGGCCTGCAAATATGATGCTCTTGAGATAGTCGGAAAACCCATGAGCATTTCCCAGATTATCGATGAAGTGGAACAAGACAGGCCTTTTTATAAGACCTCTGGAGGAGGAATGACGTTAAGTGGCGGCG
>CABMIA010000163.1 GCA_902386085.1 uncultured archaeon | reverse complement strand
CGGGAATGTCTTGTCAAGCTGTGACATCGTTCCCCCAATACTCGGCCTTGATTCTATGAGATAGGTCTTAAAACCGCTGTCTGCAAGGTCAAGGGCTGCCTGGATGCCCGCAATTCCACCGCCCACGACCGCAACTGAGCCTTTCATTCTGCCGCCTCCGCCGCTTCGGTTTTGCCGGGAGCTTTGATTTCCACTTTCTTTTCTTCTGGTTTTTCTTTCCCGATGGATTCAAGAAGTTTTGCAGGAGACACCATGTTCTTGTCAAGTTCAAGCTCTTTCTCGCTTATTCCCATGGCAAGACCGATAAGCTGGGTAAAATAAAGGATGGGCATGTCAATGATCGTATTTTGTGCGCGCTCGATCATCGATTGCTGGCCGTCAAGCAGCATGTGGCACATGGGACATGCCACAACGATGCAGTTCGCCCCCGCAACCTTTGCCTCATCGAATAATTTCCTTGTAAGTATGAACGCGTAGTCCTGTTTGCTCATAAGAAGATTCCCGCCGCAGCATTTGGTCTTCTGAGTAAAAGGAAGGCACTCAGCGCCTGTGGCTTGTATCAGGTTATCAAGGGATGTCGGGTTTTCGGGGTTATCGAATTTTGATACTTCCGAAGGGCGGACAAGCAGGCAGCCATAGTATGGGACGGCTTTAATGCCTTTTAAAGATTTTATGAATTTTTTGGAAAGTGCTTCGGTTCCCACATCATTTGCCATGACGTCAAGGAGATGTTTCATTTTGACGCCTGTGTATTTCCCGCCGAGCGCTTTTTCTATCTTTGACCTGAAGGCTTCATTATGTTTCATAGCGCTGTCTGCCCTTGCGAGATTATGCGAACAGATGCTGCAAGGTATAACCAGGTCAAGGCCTGTTTTCTGTGCAAGCATGTTATTACGCGCCGAAAGACCCATGGACAGTTCCTTATCGAATATTGCCTCAAGCGCGCCGCAGCAGTTCCAGTCCTCTATTTCAACAAGCTCCATTCCTGCGGCTTTGCAGACTGCTTTTGTGGAAGCATCATATTCGCGTGCAGTGCCGTGCAGGGTGCATCCCGGATAATAAGCAAGCTTCATTTTGTCTCCACTTCCTCGAAGATGCGTTTTATCTGGTCAGTGCCTTTTATTTTATGCGGGAGGATGCTCAATTTGCCTTTCCTGAACAGGGAAAGTCCCATTGGTGCATAGCCTACGGCTCCACCGATACCTTTTGTCTTCAGCATGAAAGTGCCGCTTACACCTGCCTCATACCATTTGCCGTTCTTTTTTACTGAATCAATGAATAGGTTATCAAAAAGAGGTTTGAGGTTATTGATATTTATCTTCCCGGCTTTCGCCTCGCGCTGGGCAATAGCACGTATCGCACCTATGACCTCGGTTATCTTTACGTCCTGCGGGCAGCGTTCGTAGCAGATGTAACAGGAGGCGCATAACCACAGGGAATCATCGGTCAGGACTTCATTGCGCATACCAAGCAAGGCTTTCCGTATTATCTTTCGCGGGTTGTAGCCTTTATCAATCTCGGTGACAGGGCATCCCACGGTGCAGCCTGTACAGTTGAAGCACTTTTTGATATTCTCTCCGCCGGGCTCGTTTGCTATCTCGTACTTGAAATCAGGGTCAAGATCGCTTGTCTTTATCATTTGGCTCCCTCCAGTTGCCGCGCAAGGAACACGGTAAGGTCAACGACATCAAGATCATATTTCTTCACGGCATCTTTTTCATTCTTCAGGCAGTTAAAATGCGCAAGGCATTTTGGGCAGGTGGTAATTAACGTCCTGGCGCCTGTTGCCGCGGCCTCATCCATGCGGGCCATTCGCAGGGCTTTTGTCTGCTCATTGCAGTTCATAAAACTGCTGACGCCGCAGCACAGGGCTTTTTCTTTTGAATGTTCCATCTCTATTATTTTCGCGCCGTTGGATGCGAGGGCCTTGCGCGGTGCGTCATAGATACCCATGTGCCTTCCCAGCCTGCACGGGTCGTGATATGTTACTTCAGCATTTATCCTGAGGCCGAGTTTATCCAGGAGCTCCGAAATGTGAACTACCCTGATACCGAGGTTATAGTCCTTCGAAAATGTGCGGTAGCATTCAGCGCAACTGGTAACAAGGGTATCGATACCGCTATCCTCTATGTACTGCGCATTGGATTTCTTAAGCCTGTCAAAGGTATCATTTTTTCCCTGCCAGAGGACGTCATGGCCGCAGCATTTCATCTGCATTACCTGGGGCTTGATGCCTATCTTATCAAGGAGCATTAGTGACGACGTCGCGATTTCCCCAAAATCACACCTGACATCATGCAAAAATAAACCCAGCGAATCAACGCATCCCGGGAAATACCCGTACTTTGAGCCTGACGCGCCTTCCGGTCTGGTATTCCCGTTAAGCCTGGAACTCAATTCCGCAAGTTCGGTAAAAACGCCAAGGTGCGCGACCTCAAGCGGCTGCTTCCCTTCCCTTTCTTGTTTTATGAAATTTAAAAAATCCACCTGCTGCGGGCATTCCTGGGGGCATAGTCCGCAGGTAAGGCATGTCCAGATATCTTTTGTTTCAAGCCCGTATACATTGGAATTATAAATAGAACTCCGCGGGGATGTCTTTGAAACCCGGCGCATGGGGCATATGGATGTGCATTTACCGCACTGATAACAGCTTTGTACGTTACTCGTAGTACCCACCAACGTTTATTTGGTTTGTAACGTTTTTAATGGTTAGAAGATAATAAGTGGTTTTAAAGATTTCGATTTTTAACGATGCAGAGCATCATTATTAATAATGGAGCATAATTATTAATAATGTTACTTTGCTATGGCTGCACGGTCACCGACGGTCAGTATAACATTGTTAATTTCCTGGGCAGTCGGTTCCCTGTTGTTCTCCAGTTCGAAGATATCGATTATCGCACTGTAAGTGACGTGCAGCTTATCTGTTGTTTTTCTTTTGGCGTACCTGGTCATATTTTATTATCTCTTTCGCTATCGGTTGTTAAGATTGATTATTTTCTTCCTCTGTCTTTATCACACAGAGATTGGTTTCAGTCCTGGCATGCGGATCGGTTAATCCAAGTATACGTTCATCCTCAAGATTGATTTTTTCATCAGTTCTGCTCTTAAACCCATACTTGCCATAATCTGTCAGGGTCGGTCTTCTTTTTATGAAGTGCCCGCGCTTGAATTCAAATGAAAAGGGAAGCCCGCGTTCACATGCTGCTTTCACATTTTCCACGGCGTTTTCATCCTCAACTTCAACCAGTATCTCTCCTACAATGACATGCAGTTCTAATGCACAGTCCCCAACGTGGATTACCTTCCTGTCAGGATGGTTTACGTCCGCGCCTGTACCTGGCCCGCACGTGACCTTTCTTGGCAGGTTTTTTCCGTTGATGAGCATTCTTATTACTCCTTTGGTTTTATCGATCTCGTTCAGGACCTTTTCGGCAGTTTCGGGCTGCAATAATCTCTTCGGAAATACCCTGACCTGGATAGGCTTATTATTTTTTTCTTCCGCAGTTATAGCCATTGGATTCTCCTTCATCAATCTATATGATTTACGGATATTAAATGTTTTGGTTCGTACTCAAACGAACAAAATCATTAATAATGATAGATTGTATTAAAATATCAAAATATCTTTTTTTCCAAAGCGGTTTTTAAAAGGAATTTTCATAACCGGGAGTTTCATATTTCAATCAGGGAATCATTTATATCTACCTTCTGAGTAAATATGTAAAAATAATCGGAGGAAGGACTATTCGCGGATACGATGACGACAGAAATACGAAGGTTTTTATTTTAATTGCATTGATCGGAGGAATAATTGCAGGATATGCACTGGAGGGCTACGTAAAGGGCGCGGTCTGGCCAGAGCCCCACCAATTGTATGTGGCAAGCGTGCCCGGCAACGTCGGTGTGGAAAAGGTTACTAACCTAACTTTCATTACGTTCGGCGATGGCGCGCCTGTAGGCAGAAGCAATATTACACTAGAAGGTTCAGTATCAGCACACGGGGTAACGGACGAAGATGGGACGCTTGTAATCCAGGTAAATGCCAAGTCAAACGACAGCATTAAAGTCACAGCAGAAAAACCGGGATTTCGCAACGCCACTTCATTTATTGCAGTAACTCCAGGGCTTGATATCATTTCTTCCCATGCATCCATAACCTCAGGCACTGCCACATTTGTGACTTTTTCTGTAACAGCCATCGGCAAGCCAGTCAGCGGGGCAGCAGTAAGCCTTTCAGGCGCAGGTGTTGCCCTTGAAGGAATCACTAACTCCAACGGGCAGGTTATTGCGCAGGTAAATGCCCCCACTACCGGCTCTATCATTGCTGCTGCAAAGAAACCGGGATATGCTCAGGGATCGACTGCAATAACTTCGATGAGCCAGCAGGCACTGAGCGTTTCTGCAAGCCAGACGGCCGTGACTGTGAATGTCCCTGTTTTTGTCACGTTCACGGTAACATCAGGAGGTGCTCCCATTGTCGATGCACAGGTGAGCCTCAGCGGGCCCGCAACCGGGGGCGGGATTACCAACCAGGATGGCAGGGTCATTATCCAGTTCACGCCCCAGTCCACGGGCACGATAACGGTCCAGGCAAGTGCGACAGGGTATGCAAGCGGCTCAACTACGATAACTTCTACAGCATCATCGGTATTGTCCATGGCTTCAAGCCCGGCGTCCATAACCGCAGGCGTCCCGACATATGTGCAGTTCACGGTCACGAGCGGCACCAGTTTCATAAGCGAAGCAAATGTAACACTCAGCGGTGCAGCGAGTGGGAACGGGATAAGCAACCAGAACGGGCAGGTAATACTGCTTGTAAACGCGACAGGAGCCGGAAGCATGACCGCGTCGGCAAGTAAAATGGGTTATTCCGGCGCAAGCGTCCTTGTGAGCGCGACAGCGCAGCCAGCCCTGAGCGTGAGTGAATCCCCAGACAACATCACTAACGGCGTGGCAACTTATGTCACACTTACTGTTATGAGCGGAAATTCCCCTGTCAGCGGGGCGGGAGTGAGTGTTACAGGCGGCGGCATCAGTGCTGACGGCCTGACAAATTCGGCAGGCCAGGTGACTATGCTGCTCAATTCGGTGAGCGCCGGGGCTATTAATGTAGTAGTAAAGAAAGCCGGATACATGGATGGTTTTTCAACACTGGGGCATTAAAAGTTCAAGCCACAGAGAGAAAATACTGGACCTGCATATCGAGCTCTGCTTTACGATCTTTGCATAACAGTAGTTTGCCGGTTGCTTTACGATGGCGCCGACATGAAATATGACACCCCTAAGCGAAAACTATTTATCCAAAGTCATCATTATCTATATTATAATGTACATAATCATTAATTTTGAAAAACGATTAGCACATTAAGGAGGAAAAATGTTAGAAGCTCCTGATGAAAGAATAAAATTACTAAAGCAAGGCTATACAGCCAAAGCCATTGAAAAATTGTATATAGAATATAACAAATTCAAAATTGTTTGTTTTCCTGCCAGAATCGAACTTATTGAATTCGATATGCCGGAAAATAAAAAGATATGCATGAACCGCCAGGCAGAGATTGTGTGTGCCTGATTTTTTCAGGCAGGAAGCCGATTTTCAAATCGTTTTATCCTTTTTAGCGAAGGATAGGACAAAAACCTTTTTGTGAAGAATACAATTAATACGTATGCTTCGTCATATCCCTGCATTAATGGATAAAGGAAAGCCGGTAAGCGTGCTTTTTACAGAAGAAGATGGTGAAAGCTCAGATCTGATGTACTGTGAATTAATCCAGGAGGCCAGGTTCGGAAAGTCCTTTCTCGTGAGGAACCAAGGATGTAAGGTAGGGGCTTACGTGCTGAAAGAAATAGAATTGAGTCCCGAGGATTATTATTATACAACTGGAAGATACAGGGACAGGAATGCCGCAAGACGCGCGGTTACAAATCTGAGCAGGCTCAAAAAAAAGCCAAAATCAATAAAAATAACTCCCTATCAAGGAGAAGATTTCGATATCCTGATCCTTTTTCCGAAACCTGAACAGGCTATGCGGCTCGTCCAGGCCTATACTTACCTTGAGGGAAGACGTGTTGACATCAAAGCTGGCGGTATAGCATCCGTCTGCAGCGAGTGCACGGCTTATCCAATGCAGGGGTCAATGGCGATTTCTCCTGGCTGCAAGGGCTCAAGGAAACATAGCAAGTATTCAGGGGAAGAGCTTTTGATCGGAATACCATTCCCCTTATCCGAAGAAATTGACAGCGCGCTTGGAAAAATTCCGGGGACTCTGGCATGATGTTGCTCAAATTATCAAAAATCTGGGGAAAAGTTTAAATCTCCCTACATAATAATATTAAGACGGAGATATAGAGGTAAAATGAAAAAGCTAAAGTATTATTTTCCGTCGCAAATACACATCACTCCCAGAACAGGATTAATACTTGGATTTCTGCTAATACTTCTCGCTCTATTACTTGATCCTGCGCATGCTGCTCTACTGATTTAAGAATTATTACAGAAAAATTGTATTATCTATACCGACATATTTATTTTGACATAAACAAATAGAACAACTGATGTCCCTTATCAATAAGATATCTAAATTTTTCAGGAAAAAAGAGAGTGCAAGTTCCGAAATGGAAAATAAAATCAAAGTTAAGGATTATCTGGGCAAGTTCGTCATGCAAAACGGCCTGGATATCGGCGAAAGCATAGCCTTTGAAAGGGGCAGGATCATTGTCAAAAAATCAGACAGCTACTCATCAATTCCTTTTGAAAAAATCACCTCGAACGTCGATAAGATCATTGTTGGGGATTTTGATATGGAAGAATCTCTCAAACTCGGGAAAGAGTGGTCCCAAAAAAAAGACTCACTGAAATTTGATGATAAGGGAATGCTCATTTTAAACAAACCCGATCCCCAGTAAATCTTTAACATGCCAGAGTTCAAACAATGCATAATAGTGCGGGATGACCTCAAACTCTCAAAAGGCAAACTCGCGGTCCAGGTGGCGCATGCCGCGGTCTCTGCTTCTGATTTTGCAGGCAGGGATGCCCGGGAGGCATGGAAGGAAGGCGGACAGAAAAAAGTGGTATTGAGGGTCGCGACGCTCCGGGACCTTTTTGAACTGAAAGAGGTAGCACGAAAGCACGGCCTGCCCACTGCCTTGATAGAGGACGCAGGGTTGACCGAAGTGCCGCCTGGAACAGTTACGGTACTGGGAATCGGGCCTGCCGAGGCCGGTGAACTCGATAAGATTACAGGGCATTTGAAGCTGCTTTGAACTACTCTCTTTCAGGGAGGATTTGATCCCTTCACCTCGCGCCGCCGCTCGCTCCTGTACTCCTGCACAAGGGATGCAAGCCATTCCTCTTTCGCAGCCTTCCTTCGTTCCTCTGCTTTCCTGTTCCATTCCTCGATCGCGTTTATAATTTCCTCTGGATCGATCACAGCAAGCTCTTCAGCAGAGTCAAAACTGATCTTCACTTCTTTTGCTGGTAACACAGGAACGTTCAGGTTGAACAGTTCCTCTTCGGCTGCATGCGACATCTCATTGCAAATGATCACCGCCCGAACGTTAAGGTCTGAAAGCATCTTAGCCGTCATAGTACCTCCACCGCTAGCATCTTTCAGGAGAACGATATCATCTTTCTTTATCCCGAACTGCTCACGCGTTTTGAGAATACTGTCTTTTGTAAAAGAAGAGATGATCTTTACAGGCAGAGCGCGCCCGCTTATCTCCAGCCTTCTCACATGTTTTAGTTTGTTTATTCTCTCATTCAGGAATGAAATACGTCTGTTATTTTCCGAAACCCTGCCGCGCAGGCTTGCGATCTCTTTATCCCTGATCATGATCGCTTTTTCTTTTTTAAGCTCCTTGTATACATGGGTACGCTGCCGGTCGATGAGTTTTTCTAATCTTTCAATTTCATCTTTCTTCAAGTCGAGTTCTTTCTTAAGTTCATCCTGGTACCCTTTCATCTCCTCAATGCTTTCCTCGTACCTCCTGAGAAGGTCCCTGAAATGAAGCTCATCCTCTCCTGTTCTTCCTCTGGCAGTTTCTACTAAAGGCGCTTTTATCTCTTTTTTCATGAGTTCCGAGATCACGGCATCAACGGATTTTCCTCTCACCACCTGGGCGATCGCTTCTTCCGCTTCCATGCCCTTGGG
>CABMIA010000162.1 GCA_902386085.1 uncultured archaeon | reverse complement strand
TAAAAAAAATCCCTATCAACTATGATATAGAAGATCTGGAATCTGACTTGAAGACGCTCGATAGGGTGCTGGGATGATTGTAGTCGCTGACTCATCTCCACTTATAGCCTTTTCCAGAATAGGCAAAATAGATCTTCTTGATGAACTTTTTGGGGAAATTACAATACCTGATGCAGTGTATGATGAATTGACAACGGGGGGACACAAATTCAGTCATGGATGGATTAAGAGAAAAGGCGTAAATGATAAGAATCTTGTCAAAATCCTCAATGCAAAACTTGATCGTGGTGAATCCGAGGCTATTGCGCTTGCCATAGAGATAAATGCCGATATCTTGATAATGGATGAAAAACCGGGGAGCCGATAAACATGCAACTCGTAATAAACACACGCGGCGCGTATCTCAAAAAGGATAAGAACTGCTTCCTTGTCAAGAACGACGACAAGAGCTTTGAGGTCTCGGCAGACAAAGTGGACAGCATACTCATAACCACATCAGCAACTATTACCACAGATGCTATCGAATTCGCGGTTGAGAACAATATAGACATTGTATTCCTGAACCACTTCGGCGATCCTTACGGACGCGTGTGGCACTCAAAACTGGGAAGCACAACCCTTATCCGGCGCAGGCAACTGGAAGCTGAAGCATCGGTAGTGGGATTCAATCTTGCCCGTGGATGGATTACACAGAAGCTCGAAAACCAGCTTGATTTCCTGAAAGACCTGAAAAAGAACCGTCCTGATGAATATGATACGCTTGCGCCCCACATTGCGAAGATAACGCAATTGAAGGAAGACCTGGTGAATCTGAAAGGCTCACTTGATGAGAAGCGCGGCTCGATCATGGGAATCGAGGGCATGGCATCGCTCACGTATTTTGGTGCATTAAGCAGCATTATGCCCGATCCCTGGAAGTTCAATGGCAGGAGCAGGGATCCTGCGCAGGATGCTTTCAACTGCCTCCTCAACTATGGTTACGGGGTTCTGTACTCGCAGGTCGAAAAGGCATGCATCATAGCTGGACTTGATCCTTACATGGGTTTCCTGCACACTGATAATTATAACAAGAAATCCTTCGTGTTCGACCTTATAGAGATATTCAGGATACATATCGACAGGACTGTTGTTAACCTCTTTTCGAAAAAACAGGTTCATGAAGGATTATTCGATAAAATTCCGGGCGGCCTGTACTTAAATAAGGACGGCAAAGCTGTATTGATCACAGCAGCAAATGAGACCCTTGACAGGGAAATCGAATACAATGGACGTAATGTAAAGGTCCGTAATACTATCCAGATGGAATGCCACAGCATAGCGAACTGCTTGATAAAATAGAGATGATAAAATGACAATGGTATGGGTTGTTTACGATATTGCAGATAACACCACGCGCAAGAATGTAGCCCGCATCTGCCTTGATAAAGGGCTGTACCGCGTCCAGAAAAGTGTTTTTCTCGGCACTCTCAATGCAAACGAGAGGGATTCCCTGGCTCTGGAATGTGAAGAAGTTATTGATCCCGATGTGGATTCTGTATATGTTTTCCCGATGGATGATGAGTCTTTTAAGAAGGTGAAGCTCTTAGGCCAGGCTTTTGATAAAGAGCTTGTGAGCGACGAGGTATTGACGAAATTCTTTTGAAGGAAGGGTTAATGGCAGCGGAAGATACGATAATCACCATTTCGGATGTGCTTGAGTATCTTTTCTGCCCGCGCTTTATTTATTTTATGCGCTGCCTTGATATTCCCCAGCATGAAGAATCGCGTTTCAAGGTACTGAAAGGGCGGGAAGTCCATGAGGAAAAACGGATCACAAACCCGGAATATTTGCGAAAAAAGCTTGGCGTGATTAGAAAAGAGTTGAATGTGTTTGTTGCATCGAAAAGGAACCATATCAAAGGAATTGTGGACGAGGTTCTTTTCCTCGATGACGGTACGGCTGCGCCCTTTGAATATAAGTTTGCTGAATTTAAAGACAATATTTTCCAGACATACAAGTTCCAACTGGTGCTGCATGCCATTATGATCAAAGAGAACTACAATATCGATGTAAGAAAAGGATTTATCTGTTTCACACGAAGCAACAACCATATCGAAGAGGTGGATTTTACGGAAAAGGACTTTAAGAAAGGCGTTGAAATCATTAATGAAATCCTTGAAATCATAGGCAAAGGCTATTATCCGGGAAAGACCAAATATAAAAACAAGTGTATAGACTGCTGCTATAGCAACATCTGCATCTGATTTTCTTATCCTTATAAGCCAATCCATAATTTTTGACCAAGAATTTTGAGCGCAAGAAATAAGTTATAATAGGGCGTATTTTGTTCTAAATAGGCGAAAATTCGTGCTATTCAAGAGGCGCATCCACTAAAACAAGGATTGAAACATTTTTTCGGAGGGCGTATGAACTTACAACGCTACAATTCAAGAGGCGCATCCACTAAAACAAGGATTGAAACCTGGAAGCCTGACCAATATATCCAGCCGTATGAGTATTC
>CABMIA010000161.1 GCA_902386085.1 uncultured archaeon | reverse complement strand
CCCTAGCGTCGAAGGCAAACTTGTAATCCTTGAGATGGGGGGCACAGGGCAGGCAAAAGTTATGCTTGATGTTTCAAAGTATGTTGTATTAACAAGTCCGCTTGTGGATGTTGCTGCTACTCCTCTCGGGGCGGGAGCGGGGGCCACAATAAGGTCAGTTCTTGCCATCAAAGGAAGACTTGGGCTCCCCGCAGGTGGAGGCTTCCATAACATGGCATCCGCCTGGGACTGGATGAAGAAGTACAGGAAAGAGGATCCGGACGCCAAGGCCGAATCATGGCCTCCTGTGGACATAGGCACGAACCTTGTTGCGCAGATTATGGGTGCCAATTTCCTGCTCTATGGCCCGATTGAGAACGTGAAGCGCGTATTCCCTGCCGTGGCAATGGTTGATATCATGCTGGCAGAGACCGCAAAAGACCTTGGCCTGACCACTCTTGCCGAGGTGCATCCTATAAAGAAATTGGTGTAGGGATACACCGATTTTTTTCTCTTTTTATTTTCATACAGGTTTATCCTGAATATTCAGTTTATTATATAAACCGTTAGATTATATAGTTATTTATCGTATGATTGAATAAAGTTTATGCTGCCTTCTTTGTGTTTTCATCTTCCAATATGACACCATGTTTGTTATATATCTGAAAATGTATTAAACGCTTGTGATGTTGCTTTATGGGATTAAACTTTTTTGATATCGTAATCTGGTGGCTGGTTTTAGAAATAATCGGATTTGCTGCCCTCCCAATTGCCTCTCATATCTGTGTTAACCTGAAGGATAAAGGATATTCCCTATCAAAACCTCTGGGATTACTGCTGCTGACCTATATTAGCTGGCTTCTATCTGTTTTTTGGTTCAGGTATACTTATTTTTCAGTATTATTTTCAGCAGTGGTTATAGCTGCATGTTCTGTCATCGTCTTCTGGAAAAAAAAGCCTCTCATTGCCGAAAAAAATTATATTATCAAATTTGAGATATTATTCTTTCTTGCTTTTGTGATCTTTGCACTCATTCGGGCTTACAGTCCTGATATCTACTGGACAGGCGGTGAGAAGTTCATGGACATGACCTTCATAAACAGCTTATTGCGAACCGTACAATTCCCGCCCTCTGACCCTTGGATGTCAGGAACCATTGTTCAGTATTATTATTTCGGGTACCTGATGGTCGCTGATTTAATAAAGATAACCGGGGTTTTTTCGTCGATAGCGTTCAATCTTGCAACTGCATCATTTTTTGCGCTGTCACTGACCACAGCATTCGGTATCGGGTATGCCCTCACTGAAAGAATCAGATACGGGATCATCACTGCTTTTTTTGTAACCATTGCCGGGAATCTTGTGGGGTTTTTCCAATTAATGGATACCCTGCTGAAAGGGGACGTGGTAAATGGCATCTTATCATTCAACTATTGGTTAAGCTCCCGTGTTATACCAGATACGATAAATGAGTTCCCTTACTTCAGCTTTCTCCAGGGCGATGTCCATCCCCATATGATATCAATTACTTTTCAGCTTCTTGTCGTCCTTCTTTTGGTGAGTATCTTCAAATCCAGAACTCCGGGCATATTTTCAATAGCCATTCTGGGATTGTCGATCGGTTTCTTGTATCCTCTGAATACATGGGATTACCCCGTGTATCTTATTCTTGCGATTTCTGTTATGATTATTGGTTTTTTCATGAAAAACCGTTCGTGGAGCGCATCCAAAAAAGAAATTTTGAAACCAGTTTCTGCAGCAGGGGCGGTGGCGCTTATAAGTTTTATATTATACCTGCCATATCATCTTTCATATAAACTCGAGCGGACAATTTCTTTAGTCCCTTCAGGCAGGACATCGGTGATATTCTATTTTGCAGTCTATTGATTATTCCTTTATGTTCTATTTAGTTTTTTATTGTCGAAATCTAAAAATTTTCGTCTGAAAACTTCATATCTTACAATTTCCATGCTTCTCATCTTAATTCTATCAGTAGTATTAAAATTCGAACTATTGATACTTCTTGTACCTTTGCTTATTCTATCGGTCGCTTCACTTATACAGGAGAAAAATGAGAACCATGCCTTCGTGCTTATCCTAATCACAACAGGAACTCTCATTTCGCTGTTCTGCGAGCTGTTTTACATCCAGGACGCACTCGGGAAAGGCAACCCTGCATTAATCAGGATGAATACCGTATTCAAGTTGTATATCCAGAACTGGATCCTGTGGGGTATTTCCGCAGGATTTATAATATTCCAGTTCAAGGATTCCTTTTCCAGAAAAAAGACGTGGGGTGTACTAGCTGTGCTTCTGATCCTGATGGTTTCTGTATATCCTGTGTTTGCCACTATCGGGAAGTCTGGAGGCTTCAAGAGCGAGCCCACGCTGGATGGTGAGGTGTATATCAAGAAAGAACATCCTCAGGAATACCCGGCCATATTATGGTTCAGGAATATAAGCGGCCAGCCTGTGGTTTTGCAGGCACCCGGTGAATTATATAAATGGAACACATATATTACCGCATTTTCGGGAGTTCCCACAGTGATGGGATGGGCCGGACATGAGCTTAATATCAGGTACCCTGCGAGGGAAGAAATAGACGCCCGCTGGTCTGATGCCAATAGAATGTACACCTCGTTAGACCTGCGGGAGGTTGATGCGCTGTTGCGAAAGTATAATGTGTCGTATATTTACTTTGGCGAAGCTGAGACTAAGAGATATGGAAGTCCGATGTTGTTTGAAAAGCATCCTGAGAGGTTTGAAAAGGTATTTGAGTATGGGGATGTTGTTGTTTATGGAGTGAAAACCGGCAATCCTGGGAATAATCCGGGAAAATAACCGATATTAAATATAATTTTATATAATGGGATACATCTTATGTATGATGGCGAACAATAATACAAAAGGAGATATTTACGGATATCGAGAGAGCAAAAAGGTACAAGGATAAATTAAACCATATATCTGAAAGATTAAGAGACATCGATGAATGGATATCTGGTTATGATACGTCTGATTTCACTTCTGATAAGAAAACGCGACTTGCAATATATAAAGCATTCCAAGAATTAACCGAGGCATCTTTTGATATTGTGGCGATGGCATGTAAAGATTCCAAAATAGTCCCCAAAGATGACTATAGAAACATAGATTCTCTTTATAGCCAAAAAATTATAGATGATAGTATAAAAAAAGCTCTTTCTGAGTCGAATGGTCTCAGAAACAGGCTTATACATCGTTACAATGGTTTGGAGGATAGTATCGCCTTTGAATCGATTCATGCGTTACTTCCGGAATTTGAATATTTCGCAGAGGTAATAAATAAATGGCTGAAATCACATCTATAAAGAAGGATTTTTCTTTTCTTTTTGAGCGAAAAGATGTGCTCGCAATCCTGCTTTACGGATCAACGGCCAATGGCGATGAGACACCCAGGAGCGATATAGATATATGTATTGTAGCCCCCAACTGCCCGGAAAGGCACGATTTACTCACAGAGGTTTTCAGGAAACTGGATGTATTTTCGAAAAAGTACGATGTCAGGATTTTTGAAGAACTGCCGCTGTATATACAGATCCAGATTATCCAGAAAAATGAGATTATCCATGCAAAAGACATTTACGAACTGTATGAGTATTTTTATGGCATCAGGAAGCTCTGGGAGGTCCAGGCTGATAGGCAAAAGGTGACAGGCGAGGAGCTTGCGGAGATGCTGTGATTAACTTCTTAACCGAATAGGGAAAGGTGGAACATTTGTTCCTAAAGAAGACTTCAGACCCCAGGTTAAAAGATAATACTAAAGGAAGCGGTTTTACATTGAAATGGGATAAGCATGGAAGATCATATTAAGAATATTAAGAAAAGAGATTTCAAAGGTGTCAGCGGCGAGGAAACCCTTAAAGCATGCTTTGAGGCTACGGAAATAGCATTAAGAATGCTCAAAGCCTCGATAAAAAATAATCATCCGGACTTTAGCGAAACTGAAATCGAGTCCGAGTTAATGCGGATTATAAAAATGCAAAGAAATGAGGAGGACGATTTTGCAAGAAAATTCTATGCTGAGAGAGCTTGAGCATGCAGTTAAGCTTCTTGAAAGAGCTGGCATGAACTACATGATTGGCGGAGGAATAGCAAACAGTTACTGGGGTTTTCCACGTTCCACAACGGATATCGATTTTATAGTTCCTCTTCATTATAAGTCTGATAAGGATGCTTTGCAGGTTGTGGAGAATGAATTGATGAAGGAAGGTTGGGAAATAAAAGCTGATGAGGGTAGGCCACTTATCGCACAGAAAACAGTGAGGCTCGATTTCTGGAGCCTTAAATCTCTTTTCGATAAAGAAAGGTTTGATAGAAGAATCAGAGTTAAATTAGAGGACTTTGAAATCTGGATAACTACACCTGAAGATCTGATTATTCAGAAGTTGATGTGGCATCGCAGCAAAGACATCGAAGATATAAAAGGAATACTTGCAAGGCAGGATAAATTGGATTGGGACTATCTCAAAAAATGGGCGAGAGGTTTACAATTGGAAACTGAATTGAAATCGATCGGTAATCCAAACCGTTAAAGCTTTTTACTCATAGGTTGTCCAAAAGGCGAATGAAAGACAGGTACAACCCGCATGAGATAGAGGAAAAATGGCAGCGCGAATGGTCAGAAGCGAAAATCTTCCAGCCTGAGCCTGACGACAGGGAGAAGTTCTTCATCACGATCCCATATCCCTACCTGAACGGCAACCTTCACGCCGGACATACCCGGACGTTCACCATAGGAGATGTGATTGCACGGTACAAAAGAATGCAGGGTTACAACGTCCTGTTCCCTATGGGTTTCCATGCCACAGGAACTCCGATAGTGGGGCTGGCAGAACAGATCCAGAAAAAAGACCCTGAGACCATAAGGGTTTACAATCAACTCCACGAAATACCTCTTGATGTCCTTGATACGATCCAGACACCTGAGCAGATAGTGGAATATTTCAGCAGGGAAGCCGAAGCCGCCATGAAAAGCATCGGTTTTTCGATTGACTGGCGGCGAAGATTCACGACAACAGATCCGCATTATAAGAAATTCATCACATGGCAGTTCAACCTGCTCGGTGAGAAAAACAGGGTCGTGAAGGGCGCGCATCCTGTAAGGTGGTGCCCGAACGATGAGAATCCTGTTGAAGACCACGATATATTAAGAGGCGAGGATGCCACGATACTGGACTATACCCTCATAAAATTCAAACTGAACGGCGACATCCTTCCATGTGCTACACTTCGCCCGGAAACTGTATTCGGCGTAACAAATCTCTGGGTCAACCCGAAAATACGCCATGTAAAAGCAAAAGTCAATG
>CABMIA010000160.1 GCA_902386085.1 uncultured archaeon | reverse complement strand
GGGCTCCTGACACCTGAAGCTTCTGAAAAATATGCCGGCGACAGATTAAAAGGTGTGCTTGCTGCGCTTGGGGAAACCGCAGGTCTTGGCAAATCTCTGCCTCCGGTATGGCATTTCGGAAGCTGTGTCGATAACTCAAGAGTAGTTATTCTTGTCTCCGCGCTGGCGGAAAAACTTGGCGTTCCTATAAAATCTCTTCCGATCGCGGCCTCGGCAGCAGAATGGGTAACCGAAAAAGCCGCAGCTATAGGAACAGGGGCTGTAGCCCTTGGCGTTACGGTTCATCTGGGAGTGACGCCGCCAGTGCTCGGAAGCCCTGCTGTGGCATCCTTGCTCACAGAAAAGTCAGAAGAGCTTTTCGGAGGAAAATTTATAGTAGAAGTGGAGCCGGAAAAGGCATCACAGATGCTGTTTGAGCATATAAAAGAGGCGAGAAGAAATCTTGGCCTGACAACATAATTCTATCATAGGAATTCGTGTGATATAGGGTATATTATCGTTTCACCGACTTACTTATGGGTGCTATTAATAAATTTATTCTCATAAATGATTATCATAATTGATTTCAAACTATACCTTTTATGATAAATCGGGTCAACAGCAAATCAATGATAGGATTAGTACCTTTAAATCTTTATGCCAATCTGGTTTGAAACATGCGCCCGAAGCATTTATATTTGATTACCCAGAGCGGCGATGGTGAAGGTGGATCCAAATTATGGAGGAGAGTAAATGAATGATGTAATAAAATACGGGCTGATATTGCTTATAGCGATAATTCTGATGGGAATACCTGAAATGATAAAAATGCCCTCCTATGCAACAGCTCTTAAAATAGTGTACGGTAGCGGATCATGCGGAACCTGCCATATTAACTCTGCAGGCGGAGGACCATTGACACCCTACGGGATCAAATTTGCCCATCAACCCAACTTTAATACCGACCCGGTAATGGCGTTGAAAGCAATCGGTGCTCCGCCCAATTTAACACCTGCATCAAGACCTGTTAAAGACGAATAAATGCAGCCGATTCCAAAATAATCCATATTGCTCAGGAGATACAGGATATATCCCCGTTTTCATCCTTCGATACTTTTACAGACACAGTTACAAACCGCAAAGACACACTTCCCGTATTGAGCAGGGTATGGGGGGCAAGTTTCGGTATATGCACCACGTCCCCTCTCATGATCTCCTGTTTTTCCTCACCGATGGTCATTACACCGTACCCTGAGAGAACATAGTAAATTTCTTCAGAATCCGGGTGGTAATGGGGCCGGATGTCCTGGCCGGGCGGAAGTGTGGTATCGTAGATGGCTTCGATGGTTTTCGCTTCGTCGGTGAGGTCAAGGCCGTTTTCTATCTGTTTTACGAACATGCCTGGGACGGTAACCTAAAGCTCTCCTTTTTTCTCTTTCACTTTTTGTACGAGGTCAAAAATCTCATCAACATTGTTTCCGATGACGCATAGCGTTATCGAGCCTTCTCCCCCGTTTATTCCCCCGGCGCCTATCGGGAACACATCCTCTGCTCCCAGCAGCGTGAGCGCCGCTACTTCTGTGACAACCGTACCGGCCAGTGGCATCACTCCTACCGGGAGACCGGTTGCCTTGCTGCACCGCCCGATCCCGACTCTTTTTGAGATCTCCATTACGGAATATGGTATGGATTTTTCAAGCCCGACCGGAATTACAAGGTTTATGCCTCTTGCCATGACCGCTCCCAGCACAGTTCCTGTGGTGCCGCCGACCGGGTTTGCCATCATGACCCCGGCAATCCCATCAGGGTCAAGTGCATTTGCCCCTTTTATGATCACATCCCCGGCGCCCATTTCTTTTATTATGTTTTCAGCGCCATCCACCTGCATTCCATCCCGCAGTGCAATCGTTGGCAGGCGCTTTTCCATTGGAACAACAGTTGTTGTCCCGTCGATGTAACCTGCTCCGTACCTGAAATGGTCAATCTTTTTTCCTGTCAGCTCCTCTGCCACATACGCATTTGTAGTGCCGAGGGTTATCAGGATAATTCCCTTTTTCAATGCCTTCTGAACGATTGGAAGCTTCTTTACTCCCATGGCTATAATTCTTTTTGATTCTTCGGGTGTCAGTGTTATCTGTATTTGTTTCATAAGCTCGCCATTTCTTCTCCCTGGGAGTATTGCCTTTCAAGGGTATAAATAGTTGGTTCCGGATTTCCCAAGGATTGCAGACCCGGGACCAGACCATTACTTTAGGGGTTATATGGTGAAACCTACGACCCCGCTGAATAAAGTATCCCTGATACGACCGCTCCTGAAACAGTGGCAAAAAGATTGACACCGTTGTTTGAGAGGTAGCCTTTCTGCTGGAGTGTCGCGCCGAGCACACTGTCGATGTTAGTACCGATAAATCCTCCTGCTATTACTGCAATGATCAGCCGGAAGTCGTTATGCATTTGAGGCAATAGCAGAAAGGCAAGTAATGCGATCACCGAAGCCCCGAAAAAAGCAGCCCCTTCGCCAAGACTGGATACAGCCCCGTCGGTTCCGGCTTTGACTTTTTTAAGCGTCGTGATCATACGCGGCTCTCCTTTATACGTTTCCCCTATCTCGCTTGCCAGCGTATCTCCGCATGCTGTGGCGATCGAACCAAGATACGCAGCCAGCAAAAGCGGCCTGTGGGCCGGAAAGATGCCGTAAGCGATTGCCAGGGCAAGAGCAGCCGAGGAATTGCTGAAAACATTCTTGTAGCCCCGGATCCCGCCTTTTTTCTCTGCCGTCCCGCGGGCGAGTTTATAACCATATTTGTAGCGCGTGAACAGGCTTCCCAGGAAAAAGAATGCAAGAAGAATAAAGAACGCCCTTACGCTGCTGGCAATGATGATAACCACTCCGAACAGCGTGGCGCTCAGCATGGCTGAGACATCGGCAATTCGCGCCCTGTAAGCCAGGTATCCGAGCACGAAAGCGAAAGCCAGCACCTTGATGAGATACAGGGTATCCACCTTATAGCTGAAGCTGAACGTATAGAAGAGCCACATCGTCATGGCAGATCCGAAAGGAATGGTGATATTGTCCTCTGTCGTGGTTATCGATTCAAGGAGCGCGCCTGTGATCGATCCTATAACGGCAAGAAAAAAGATCATGCCGTTCGTGACCGGATAAAGGACAGGTTCGTTCC
>CABMIA010000159.1 GCA_902386085.1 uncultured archaeon | reverse complement strand
TTTTCATTATATTAATCAATTGAGCAGTTTTATCTATATTGAGAGAGCTTTCCACAAGGCTAGGAACTATTATCATACGTTCACCTATATCTCCGGAAATCTTAGGTCTTAGTGGTCTTTTGACTGCTTCATATGAAACGCCTAATTCCTTGATTAAGTGGGAATCATCCAGTAACGTTGCGGAGAGGAAAAATCTGCGCTTAGCATTCTGAAAGCTTGGTATATATTCTATTGGAACACATTGTGGAGTTATTTCAATCGTTTGACCTGAAATGTAACAATAGCAACTTTCGAGATTATCGCTAAGTAAGTTCCATTGGAATTTAAGTTTATCGTCACGATATTTACTTAATATGTTAATTATCTCATCTTTAGATTCAAGCCAATTCCAATATGGAACCATCATTAAAGTTGAGTAAACTCTATCCTCCAAGTCTTTTAGCTTTCCAGGAGCCTGGACACCCAAGGAGCCTTTGAATAAATCAAACAATCTGTCACATATATCTGAATGCTCATCTCGATCTAAGGAAATTGTAAAAGCCTGCCTTGCTTTTTTTAGACCGCTATGTGCATCATCTACCAACAGACTTCCTATAGGTACTTCTTCTCTGTCTGTATCCTTCACTCCAAATTTTGATAATCCATTAACAAGCTTATCGAATGTTGTTATTAGAATTGCTTCAGAATTTAAAAAATCCACTGGTATGCTTCCATCTTCAGATGTGACATTTGAAATACTAAAATCATTAGCAGATGCTACTACTTGGTCAACGAGTTGATTGTCAACACAAAGATATATGGCAGGACCAAAATTTTCATTTAAGCTTGATTGAAGCATTAAAAGGCCGACAAGTGTTTTTCCAGACCCGGTGTCCATCTTAACTATTGTATCTTTTTGAGTTCTTTGGTTAAACCACGTCTCTAAAACATGTTCTTGCCCACCTCTAAGATATTCATATTTTTTATTACGGTGTTCTTGAAAAATCTCAAAGGGATTAATTGGTTTTTCCTGAAATTCTTTCTCAAGCATTTCTTCGAAGTCGATCATGGTCTCAATCCAATCCATTAATCTATAGTATTCATATTTATAAACTATCTCTTTTGTGAAGCTTAGGTTACGCCATCAATTAACCAAAGTATTTATAAAACTAAATCAAATTTATACTCATGGAAACAGTCTTCAGTTTACCCGCCACAATCGAAAAAGAAATAGAAGCGCTCATCAGAGCAGGGTATTACACTTCAAAAGCCGAAGCTGTAAAGGATGCATTCAGAACACTGTTGGATACTAAACCCGCCCTCAAACTTGCATCTGCGATAGAACTATACAAAGCCGGAGAGGTATCTCTGGCAAGGGCAGCTGAAATTGCAGGAATGAACATTGAAGATTTCAAACATATGCTTTCGGACAGAGGTGTTAAAAGAATAATAAAACCAGATACCGATATTGATAAAAAAGTGGATGAAATCATGGAGTGGAGAGGTTGAGCATTGTATGCGATACCGATGTGCTCTCAGCATTTGCTAAAATTGACAGACTTATACTTTTATCGGAATTGTTTCCGAAACACAAAATCGTGACAACCAACGGCGTATATGAAGAACTAATATTCATAAAGCATGCCGGGTATGATTTCGTAGACCGCATCATAGACGTTGTTGAAATAATATCAATGGATGCCAAAGAACTGGAAAAGTACCATTCTTTTTTATCCTCGACCAGCTTCGGCAAAGGAGAACTTCAATGTATTTCGATATGCGTAACCCGAAATTATCCCTTCATAACCAATGATAAAAAGGCAAAACGTTTTGCAGAAAAGAATGAAGTAATCGCATGGGATATTCCAGACATTATGAAAGCTCTATGGAAAACAGAAATCCGAAGCAAAGAAGAAGTCGAAGGTATAATGGATGATCTGGAAATAAAAGACATGATGATAATAAATAATAAAGAGAAGATTTTAAAATAAACTATCAATCCTTTTCATCAACTCCCCTTCAACTTCATGGTCTCCTCTCCACCAAACTCACGCAGTTGCGAGCACATTAATAGCGCCGCATGACTGCACATTTCCAGCAATATTCCAATTTTATTCAAGCAACCTTTATAAAGTCAAAAAGCCAATGCATATCAAAGTTATGTCCATCGAATACGTGATAGCCATAAATTCCCAACTCTCCCACGGTCTCGATTTCGAGAAAAAATATATCGAGTCGACTTTAAATAAAATGTTAAAAGTAGAGCTTGGCATGATCAAGCGCGAACTCAAACAGGTCAAAAATTCACTCACTGTTTTTGAAAAGCGCCATAAAATGAGTTCAGATGAATTTTATGAGAAGTTCAATGCAGGCAAACTTGGGGATGACAGGGAATATATAAAATGGTATGCATATAAAGATACATTCGACAAACTCATAGAAAGGTCAAAGGAGATTGAAAAGATAGTTCATGCTTGAGATCTTGGATAAATTCATCACAAACCCACGCCGGCACAGCCGCGCGCTCTTTGACGGCGCCTTCAGGCAGCCCTCCATTAAACGCCGCCCTTTTTAGAAAAGAAAACCATAAGCTCATATATGTTCTTTCGATGCCCGAATGCCACAAGAACAATCTCCTCATTGTTTTCATCCAACTTATAAATCAGCCGATATTTCCCCTTGACGCGAATAGACCGAAAATTTACTAAAGGAGATTCCAATGGTTTCCCGATAAACGGGTCAGAAAACAGCTTTTCGATATTTTTCTTTAAACAAAGAGCGCATCAATATCTTTTTTCGATTTTATTTCCTTTATTTTTCCTTCTTTTATATTCCTCTCGCTTTCCTTGATCTGTTCTACTAATTCATTGTCTGAAAGAATCTCTACAGTTTCCATGAGGCTTTCCACATCAGCGATAATTTTTTCAAAATCCTCTTTGGGGATTATCACCTTATTATCAAACTCTTCAACTTTTATTAAATCGAGCATACTTATCACATACTATTTAGTGTTCATGTTTTATAAATTATATTACCGAGATTTGTGACTTCAGATATCGTTAAAAGGAGAGGTTGAGTTCGTTCAGATTTTGTATTAGTTCCCTGCACATTTAAAGCCGTTCAGGATTAGCCTTATTTATTATCAGAGTAACTATACAATCACCAAGGAATCAAATTGGAGACAATAAAAGCAACCATCGACCTGCCGGGCATATTCCCTCACCTGATAAAGAAAGACGAGGCTGATATACCTTCGTTCATCAAGCAGACAATAGCCGTCGAGTTATACAGGGAAGGCAAAATATCGCTGGGCAAAGCAGCAGAGCTTGCAGGCGCACGTAATAAGTGGGAAATGATGATGATTCTCAGCGAGCACGGGGTTCCGGTACATTACACTGCAAAAGATGCTAAAAGCGACCTGGAAACTCTCAAACTATTTTTAAGGATTAAAAGTACCTGATCTGATATCTATATCCCTGCTCCACCAAAAACAACTGTCGATTTGTCCCGAAAATCTGTTCAACAGTCCCTTTCGACACCAGTGTGTAGAAATGAGATGTGTGCTCTTTGGGTCGCAGAATCCGCCCCAATCGCTGCGCTTCCTCCTGGCGCGAGCCGAATGTACCTGAGACCTGTATCATGACACTGGCATCAGGCAGATCCACGGCAAAGTTTGCCACCTTGGATACCACAAGTATTTTGATGCGCCCCTGCCTGAACTCATCATAAAGTCTTTCTCTTTCATCATCCCTGGTTTTACCTGTGATAATATGCAGCCCCAGTTCTTTGGCAAGCTTCTCTATCTGTGAAATGAATTGACCGATGATCAGGATGCTCTCACCTGCATGCTTGTCTAACAGTTCACAGACAAGTTCTTTCTTGCGCTGGTTCTCTGCCGCGATACGGAACTTGGCGCGTTTATCAGCATGAGCATACCTAAGCTCTTCTTCAGATGAAAGAGGAACGCGAAACTCGGTACAGAAAGCTTGCGCGATATAGCCGCGACTCTCAAGCGTCTTCCATGGGATATCATATCGCTTGGGACCGATCAGCGCAAAGACATCATCCTCTTTACCATCTTCGCGTACCAGTGTTGCAGTCAGCCCAAGCCGCCTTCTTGCCTGAATTTCTGTTGTTGCACGAAATACCGGAGCCGGGAGCATATGTACCTCGTCATATATAATGAGCCCCCAGTTATGCTCGGTAAAGATGTTCAGGTTGTGCAGCGGCTCATCCTTTGTGCGGCGATATGTCAACATCTGGTATGTGGTGATCGTAATCGGCTTGATCTCTTTGATGCGGCCTGTAAACTCGCCAATATCCGAAGCCTGGATGTTGGTCTTAGAGAGAAGTTCGTCGCGCCATTGCTGAACCGAGATATTATTGGTAGCGATGATCAGAGTGTGGCTTGATACCTGAGCCATGGTTCCAAGTCCTATGATCGTCTTACCCGAACCGCAGGGAAGAACAATCACTCCGCTGCCACCGGTCTTCTGTCCTGCGCAGTAAAACAGATCTATGGCTTCTTTTTGATAATCGCGAAGGTTAAACGAGTTACCTTCAAGGTCAATACTGCGCAAAGTGAGATCGAACCGTTCTCCATCCAGATATCCGCACAAGTCCCTGACAGGGTAGCCTGCCTTTATCAATGCATGCTTAAGATCGCCGCGTCTGGCTTGCGGTATGAAAAGTCCGGCGAGACCGTTATTATCCACCCAAAAGTGTTCTAACGACTTATTGCTACGGATCCGCTCCAGAATGCTGAGGTCTTTCACTTCAAGTTCCAGGCAATCCTGTGCTGCTTTTTGTAACACCAGCTTGCCATAGGACTCATGCCATTCCCTCATATCTGCAATCACATTTGGCGGAATGCTGTGACGCGAGAAGTTTTCAAGACCTTCGACGATATCTTTGAACTGCACACCCAATGCTGCCGCATTCCAGAGCGACAAGGGTGTGACCCTGTAGGTATGGATATACTCTGGCGATTTTACCAGTTCGGCAAAAAGGGCTAAAAAGTCCCGGCATTCCACGTATCCCGGATGTCCAACCTCAAGCATCAAAGTGCGATCGCTCTGGATAATGAGCGGTTTTTGTGAGTTCATGCAATATCTTCGATTTTAATGGTGTAATCCTGATTCAATGACTTACTGACTTTCTTTATCTCGGATTCGTATTGCCTGGCAAAAGAGAGTGTCAATTTGCTCCAATCCACAGCAACAGGGCATCTGGCAGCTAAGAGTTCTTTGTGGAATTCTTCCATCAATTCTTTTGCCGGAAAGTGAAATGTGATCTGGACTTCCCGCTTTATTGTCACAGGCTTCTTTGCTCTTGCTCCTGCTTTCGATTTTGAAAGGCTTGAATCCAGTTTGGGAAAGACTGTGTGTGCGCCGTCCGGAAGAGGTGTAAATGCCGAAGAGCCATGTTTTATGTGAAGAGGGATCAACTCCTTCTGTTCAAGATGTGTGAACAACCTGTCGGGTGAGTGAACGATCCTCATCGAAGGTGATATACTTTCGATCGTGAACTGGTCGATATCGGGCAGATCTTTGTCTCCCTCAAGAAGCACAACCTTCTCATACATAGTAAACGCTTCTGAAACCCCGATCCACTCTTCAAGTTCGATTCTAACATTCTGTGGCAATTCCTGGCCGCTAATGTTCTCCAGGAGCCTGATCACATCAAGGTCTTCTCTCTGGCTCAATTGGGTCAGGACTTTCTTTTTTTGAAGTTTTAGTACGCTTGTTCTATCCTTTGCTACAACATCTGCAAGTTTTGTCAATTGCGCAAGAGTCCTGACCGGATATAATTCAGATTCCACATGCACCTCGAAATTCGGCTGCACGGTTACCATGGGTTCCATAATTTCACCGCTCATCACATGCAGGAACTTATCATTGACCCGGAACGCCAGGAGCTGACCCATCTCGGGCAGGGATCCCTTATACTCGGTCATGGAATAGGCAACCTCGATATAACCTAAAATAAGGGGTAATCCTTCAAGGAATCGTTCCACATAGCGACCTTCCACCCGCTCAAAAGCATCTGCATCACGCTCCTGTACGTGTTCCATCGAACCCCATTTTTCCTTTTGCTCATGAAAATTGGCATATCTGCCGTCCTTTGCATCACGTTCATATTCATACCTGGGCTTCTGCGGGATAAGAAAGAATGGATGATGCTTTTTCAGGTATTGGACCAATGAGGAGGTAGTGTACCAGACATCGGTTTTACAGGTTTGCAGGATCTCAATAAGGAACCGCCTTGGCTTGGCTAAATCCAATCCCGGCATAATACCTGTCGCTGACCCCCATGTCGAGAAACCGGATAGCCTGCCCAGCACACTTGTAATATAAAATTCATTTTTACCATCAATATAATTTTTTACTAATATATCCAGGAGCTTTTTCTCCTGCTCTATAAGTGGTAAATCAATGAACTCTTCATATCTTTTACTATCGACTTCAATGTAATTGTCAGGAAATGATGGCTCACTACTTGTGTATCCGGCATATATCCCCTCAGTGTCATATTTTACGAATTCGAATAGAAGCGCCACTTCATCGACATAATTTACCCATTTAGAAAATCCGGATGTATTTACTTCTTCTAACGCAGAAGAGAAGCTCATAAGTTTTGCCAATCGCTTTGCGTCCGCAGCGCTTAACTCATTGCTTCGGTGTGACCGTTTTACTTCACGCTCCTGAACATATTCCATAAAAGCGTGCATATCATGGCGCAGGTCATACTGGTTGGAAAAGACGATGAGGTCGTCGGTTTTTGCTGGGGTCAGGCTTGGTTCCGGTTTCATCATTTTGCCCCCGCCTTCTTGATCACGTGCCCTGACGTCTCCACGATTTTTTGTATCGCCGGAAGTTGGTCACATGGAAATGCGATATAATCATTTGGAAGCGATACAAGGTTTTTAGGATCAGCAAATGAATTTTCGATCTGCACCTTGAGGCTCAGATCTTTTACCCTTGCGATCATCAGGTTTTCATGAATTATCTGTTTACCCCATCTCTTTTGCGCCATCTCGATCGCAGTGCGAAAACCGGATGAATTCTCTCTGAGCCACTCAAAAACAGGATTTTTTCGGAATGTCTCCAGCGCATTCCCGATCTTGATGATGCTGGCTGTCGCTCGCAGATTGGAATTATGGACATCCAGAATTGAAACCGAAGCCAGCACTTCCAGTGCGGCATATGGGATGGTCATCGGATCCAGAGTTACCGTACCGTCAGGCTTGATCTGTAAATAATGTTCAGGAGAAGTCGTATATTCCAGGTGATCTTCAGGTAACCGGTAGTATGTCTTTCCATCTGCCACAACTTTTACCAGGCACCCCCATTCCCAGCCGACCTCACAGATATTTTCACCGTGGTGAGCTTTCTCCACTCCTGTGAAGATCTTAAGAATCACCGCGAGAGCATCTGCGGGCAGCCATTCATGCTCTTGAAGTTGTGAGAGTGCATAGAGTGTAACTTCAATAGGGGTCATATCGCCACTCCTCATCCTGGTATTTGCTTCAACTGACGCATTCCAGCAGGTCTGCTGCCATTTCAACAGGTGACTTACCCTGAACTTTTCACCTCCAATAGACAGGTCGCCATCCTTGATAGAGAGTGTGAAGCTTTCTTTTGAAAATGGAGATTGTTTTTGCTTCCCTCCATTAATCTCCAGCAGTTTATTACGCAGTATCTTTGTCTTGAAATCCCCGGCTTCTTTAAATGTCGAAGCCCTGGCAATATGTGGAAGAAAATTTGCGAATTCTGGAGGAAAACGGAATCGCAGGCGTTTCAGCCTGGTAGAGGAGGGATACATTTCTCGCTCTATGAAGATGAGCACACCCTTTCGTACCAGATTATTCTTCACCTTGTTGAATGTTTCTTTATACCGCTGGTTAAAGGTCCTGTAATCATACCCGCCCGCAGGTTTTTGGCTACCGTATAGTCTCTCGAAGTACTCGATATCAACTTCTTTGTTAATCTTATTGAGCAGGTGGAGGAATACAACTTCCTCATAGGTCAATGAGTTCAGTGCTTCCTTTAGACCAATCGTGGAGAGGAAGAAGTTTTCAAAGATGTCACGAGAGGTCGCCTCCTTGGCAGGAAAACCACGGTTTTTGCAGATTGCCTTAAGATCGGAGTCATTGAGCTCGTCTTTGCACATCTGCTTTAACATAATTTGCATAGCCATTCATTCGCACCTCTTTGTATATAATAATTTAAGTCCCATTTTTGTTTTCAAGAAAAAGATGCAAAACCTCAACTTTACCTGCTTGAAATTCCTTTTATTTTCTTTGCGATATAGATTTACTTAAGAGTTGTGGACTATTTAAGGTTGTGAGAATATATCAGGCTTATAATAACCAGAAAATACATTACAGTAACGAAGGAGATTTGAGCAGATTGGAACCCATAATCGAGGTCAGGAATCTTACCAGGGTTTTCTCTTCAAGAGGAAAGAAAATAATCGCAGTGGACGATGTCAGTTTCGATGTATTCAAAGGAGAGATTTTTGGTATGATAGGACCGAACGGAGCAGGCAAATCCACCGCTTTTGCCATGATGACCACATTAATAAAACCCACAAGCGGCAGCATAAAGGTTGCAGGTTTTGATGCAGAAAAAGATGATAGCAAAATAAGATCGATCATAGGTATAGTACCACAGAAGCTAAGCCTTTATCCTGACCTTACAGCCAGGGAGAATCTTGAGCTTATGGGCAACCTTTACGATGTACCTGAAAAAGTCAGGGAAGAAAGGATTGAGTATTACCTGAAACTGGTGAAGCTTGAAAGTCATGCAGACCGGTTTACGGGTGGCTTCTCGGGCGGCATGAAGCAGCGTCTTTCAGTTATAAGTGCAGTGATACACGACCCTGAGATAATTTTCTGGGACGAGCCAACGACCGGACTGGACCCCCAGACCAGGCAGGCGATCTGGAAACTTGCCCGGAAGTTCAATCAGGAAGGGAAAACTCTTATTTTCACAACGCATTACATGGACGAGGCAGATAAACTCTGCGACAGGGTTGCGGTAATGAACGCAGGCAAGCTGATGGCTTTAGACAACCCTGAAAACCTGAAGAAAGCGTCGAACAGCAAGAGTCTTGAAGAGGTTTTCATTCACCTGACAGGCGAGGAGATACGCGATTGAAATGAATTTAAAAACTGAACTCAGGAAATCCTGGATAATTATGATCAAGGAGTTCAAACAGATCCTCAGGAAAAAAGCATTCATGATCCCGATGTTCATGTTCCCGATAGTAATGATAGTCTTTTTTGGATACGGCATGGGCGGCACTATCAAAAATGCTGACATTCTCATCATCAATGACGACACAGGTACGGCCTCAAGTTCCCTTGTCCAGGAAATCGGAAGTTTCATCCCCAAATACGGGGATCCCAGAATGTTCTCGGTAACGTATACAAAGGATATGTCGCAATCCGAGGCCGAACGAAAAATAGATGCCGGGTTGTACAAAGCCGTCCTGATAATTCCTTCGGATTACAGCGAACGTGTGGCAAGAAATGAAAGCGTGACACTCACACTGCTGACCGACTCCTCGGACACCACATCAAGCGGGATAATCATTAGTTTTATGAGGGAGCTGATTGCAAAAACCGGGAATGTCTCTTTACATATTCCTGATATTTACGGCAAGCTCCAGTACATTGACTTCCTCACGCCCGCAGTTATTGCACTTACAGTATTCTTCGGTACTATCCAGACCATGGGTTATGCGATAGCAGGAGAGCGGCAGGACGGCACCCTGGTTCGCATTATGATGACACCTGTGAGCCGGGGGGCAGTTATTCTGGGTAAAACCCTTCACCAGCTTGTATTGCAGCTTGCCAGGGCTGTTGTGCTGATAATCGGCGCAATTGTTCTCCTCGGCGTCACGATGAACGGAAGCTGGCTCCTTGTGGCTCTTGTGTTAATCATATTCACTTTTGGGGCTGTAGGTCTTGGAATGGCAATATCGGCCGTATCAGAGGACATGATCTCCTTCCAGGCGATAAGCATGTTAG
>CABMIA010000158.1 GCA_902386085.1 uncultured archaeon | reverse complement strand
CGATAAACCTCCAACCCAGTCTGATCAATAACCATCTCCAAATCCTGTAGAAAAACCATCAACAACTCCAGTAGCAACTCCATCACGAAATCCAATAGCAACACCTACACCAACTCCAGTTGCAACACCAACCCCAACCCCAGTTGGAACACCAACCCCAACTCCACTACCAGCGCCTACAAAAGCTAATGTGACCTTCGTTGTAACAGACAACGTGACTGGATACCCTGTTGCAGGGGCATTAGTATCCCTGACATGGTCAGAGGTCAAAAGCTATCACAGACATCCGGTACTCCAGTTGCACAGGTTAAATAAAAGGACCAATAATATGGGAATTGCAGTATTTTCCAATGTTAATACTGGAATCTACAAATACAGGGTGAACGGAGAGAATTATTCCTCAGCTCCAGGCCGCATTAATGTGACCGGGGACGTAGGAGTGCAGGTAAATTTAGTTCAGGAAAGTGAGGAAGAATACGATTAGAGTATATAGAGAATTCCAACTGGATGAATTAGAGCAATATCCTTTAATTCCTCCATCTTTTTTTATATACACCCCGAATCCATAACCTCACCATCAGTCGTGAAAAACGTTCCTGATTGCAAAGATTACCTATGCTTACAAAAAAAATAAGGGTGGCAGATTAGTTTTCTGCCATCAATCCCTCTATTCCTGCTTCAACAGACAGAAGCCAACAGTAGCTCCTTTCTGATTTCCCTGCATGTAGTTATTTACGATAGTCCTGTCCCAGACATAAAGATGTATTACATATCCGCATGGCGTGGTGTCGGAAGCGGTCACCAGCTCGAATACTTCATCCGTCCTTCCGGGAACGGGCAATGCAGGATACGTTTCCCCGGCGGGTGAGATCGCGGGGGGAACAGGCACAGATGGTTCTACTGCCAGACTGTATTGCCAGATGTGAACATCGGTTGCTGTAAATTTCCCTGTGATCGTGTCACCCACTTTATATTTCGTGCAGGGGCCTGCATCCAGTGAAATTTCAGCCTGCGGCCGGGTGTTATCTATCATTACCTTTACCACATTGCTTGATATGTGGTCAGCAGGAACATCGGGGGCAGGGGGCGCTCCGGGTTTAAATAGCAATACCCTGACCTCATATAATCCGTCGCCTTCAGGAACAGGTGTATGCCAGTCAGACAATACGCTCCCGCCGCTGTAATCGCTGGCATCGACGAATCGCTGCACCGGAGGAGTGAGATCTTCCTCATATTTATAATACCCTCCGACTGCGACCTGGTCTTTAGGAGATTGGCTCCAGTTGATACCATTCCATGTGCTTATGTAAATCCTGAACTTGTTCGTTATATCTTGCCAGGTATCTCCTGATTTCTTATATTGTACTTTATATTTCAGTTTGTCAGCATCTACTGGATCATTAGGCGGATTCGATATATGCCCGCATATGGATACTACACCGCCGAACGGGCTTTCAAGGGCATTTACGCCATTGGCATATCCATCTCCGATAGAACTCGGTATGGTCGTTTCACTATTTCCCGATATTTTATTTACCGCCATCCCGCCTACAACGGAAATAAATGAAATCTGTTCTCCCGGCCCTATAGATATTCCGGGCTTGATCTGGATCAAGGCATCAACCTTATTTCCCCATACCGGACTATGGTTTGGATCATTGGGAGCCGGAGGGGTTTGCCATGAAAGGATTGCGCGTATTTTGATTATCTTTGGTTTACTGCATTTATCCTTTAAGCCAGACAGGTCAACAGGAAGGAACACTGCGTACTGCAGACCTTCGGGCGGTATGTTTTTGATATCATGGACGTTCACACTTGAAAGGCCAAGATATTTCCAGTGGCACATTTGCTCAATCTGATCCCAGATATATGCCCAGAAACCAACATACTCATAACTCCCTTTTGTGCAAAGGGAACCGTTATATCCGTAGGGCTGTTTCACTGTTAACGTTGCCTCAAGCGTATCTGTATCATAATTCAGACCTACGCAATGCAGTTGTTCGTATCTCGTACTGGGCTTTTCCGCAAGGATCGGGCCGATATTTTCTACGATTTCACTGAATTTCGGATCAAGTTTATATTTGACCATCAGGTTGGGGTCAAGTTTGACCTTGTCAGCTATGGTTTTTAGCTCAGCGAAATTGAAGCGGTGTTCAGGTATGTGTTTATCCTTATAAATTTCTTTTAACTCGGCCGGGTTGAGCTCTTTTAATTTGGAAACCGGTATATCAAGATCCAGGATTGAAGGGTCAACACCAAATAATTTGAGATCCGAGACCTTGCTAATGTCTCTCCATTTCAATACGGGTTTTATCTGGATGAATTTCTCCACAACATTTCCCCATACGGGTGTGAACCCGGGATTTCCTGCCTGAGGTTGCATGTCCCATGAAAGTATGGCTCTAACCTTTACCATATTCGGAATAGTGCATTTGAGCTTCCTGGAGTCAATCTTCAGGGTAACGGCGTAGGAAATCGGTTTGGTATTTTCCAGGCAAACCTTTTCACCATCAGGGATATCATGAACATTGACACTGACAATTCCAACATCCTCGCTTGGATCGCTGAAATCCCCGTCGCCATTCCAGTCAATGAAAAAACGGACATATTCATAAGAGCCCTGGGAGCATAAATTTCCTTTGTAGCCATAAGGAAGTTTAACAGAAATAATTGCTTCCAGCAAATCCTGGTCAGGATAAAATCCTATACACCTGAGTTCCTCATATTTCGTGTTGACCGACATGGGAAAAACCGGCTCTATCTTGATATCGGGAAAAGTGTCAAAATAGTTCGGATTTTCAAGAATCAATTTTTTAAATTCAACTCTTTCTTTTTCAACCTTTACAATAATGTTTTTTTGGTTCATTTCTTCTTCCATAGTTTTTCCTCCCTTCATTCAATTCGTAAATGAGCAATGGCACAAAGACGCACCGGTTGATTGCCTATATTACCAATTGAACTGCCACCAATGTTTTGCCATTCCTGTAGTTGTGTTACTCCCTTCGAACAAATGATACACAGTACCAAATGTAGTCAGGAATTATTGTGGTTGAAATAATGCATTCTCATAATCATGTATAAAACTTTTGGTAGATGGCTCTATAATTCCGTGAACCCATTTCCGGGAATAAATCTTCCGCGCCCTCTTTTTGCAATTATCTGATTATCTTCATAAACTATCTCTCCCCCTGAGATGGTCGTTTCCGGGAACATGCCCTCCATGCCTTGATAGGGCGTCCATCCTGCTTTGCTGTGCAGTTTCTCCTTGCGGATTTCCCGTGCATTGCCTGCGATTACCATGTCGGCGTCGTAACCTGCGGCAAGTACTCCTTTATTGAGGCTGAACAACCTTCCAGGGTTTGAACTTGTGACCTCAATTAATTTTTGCAATGTGATGAGGTTTCGCTTGACTGCCATGAGCATTAGAGGCATCATGGTTTCCACTCCGGGAACCCCGGCAGGCGCGCTCCATATGTCGGTCATTTTTTCCTGTTCAGTGTGCGGCGCGTGGTCTGAGGCTACGATGTCAACAGTGCCATCGTTCAAACCCTGCCAGAGGCTCTGCTGGTCCTGATAATCGCGCAGGGGAGGATTCATTTTACCAAGCGTTCCTAGCCGCTTCCAGTCCCTCGTGGAAAGAAAAAGGTGATGCGGCGTTACCTCGCATGTTATTTTCCTGTTTCCGGTTCTTGCCTTTTTTATGATCCCAAGGCTTTCACCTGCGCTGATATGGCAGAAATGGAGTTTAGCATCACCGGCAAGTTTGATCGCCTTTTCAACCGCGATTTTTTCAGACAGGGGAGGGCGCGATTTTGAGTAGGATGCAGGTTCAGTCGAGCCTTTCAGTATACGAACATATTCTTGTCTTGTTTTTTCATCCTCAGCATGGATGCATGCAACGGCGCCCAGTTCTTCTATGATCCCAAGTGAATTTTTCAGTGTTACATCATTCACGTTGAGGGAAGCCGTTGATTCTGCCATGAAAATCTCGCCAAAGGCGGTGGCGCCGAGTTCCCAGAGTTCTCTTAAGTGCTTCAGTTCCCGGGTTACTCCGGCATTGATGCCGTAGTCGATTATGGATTTTTTTGCCTCTTTTCTCTTTTTCCTGAAAGAATCGGGATCTATCGTCGGGGGAATGGTATTGGGATGATCAATGACCGTGGTAACGCCGCCAGCCGCTGCCGCGCAAGAGCCCGTGTGCCAGTCCTCCTTCTTTGTCATCCCGGGGTCCCGGAAGTGCACATGGATGTCGATCGCGCCCGGAAGGACAAGCGCCCCTTTTGCATCGATTACCCTGTTAACTTCTTCCGTGCCTATTATTTTCCCGACCTTTGAGATTTTCCCGCTGTCCACTGCTATTTCTGCTGGCTGGACAGCATCATTTATGAAAATCCTGGCGTTCTTTATCACGAGGTCTGGCATGATGTGATACTTAATCATGTGCGGGTACTTAATTATTAACATTCAAGACAGGATGTCAGGAGTACGCAACTCCGGATTCATAAACATCGAAAATTATATTAAAAACTATTAACAATTAGTATAGAAGACAGGCAGGGTATTATGAACCGTAAAATTGCATTAATCCTGGTTCTCATGGCGTCGCTTGTGATTACGTCAGGTTGCGTTTCCAATACTGGAAATAGCTCATATACGATGCACTTCTTTATCAATGAGACCGGTGAACCCCTGGAAGGCAATATATTCAACAACAATAATCTTCTGGGCTATGCCGGGAACGGGAGTTTTAATACAAGCCCCGAAAATTTGAGGCCCGGATTTATCGCCCTGAACGGGACATACGACAACCAGCCATTTGAATTTGTTTTTGAATTCCCAAGAGAAAGCCTGAATTACAGCGGCATGGTTTTTCCTGTCAGAAAGGATACCCTTAAGAGATTCCTTTATAACACATCAGGCCTGGATATTGCAGGGCTTGAACGTGATATATTCAACCGTGTCAATGAAGAAAGGCAAAAAGCAGGGATAAGGAACCTTATATGGAACGATAAAATAGCCTCGATCGCTAAAACTTACAGCAAAACACTGTCGATTGAAGGATTCAACCACAAAGACATCGAAGGAAATGATGTGGGGGACAGGCTGAAGGAAGGCAAAATATTTTATACCGTAGCTGCTGAAGACCTGTCTATGATCGAGGGTCTGAACGGGACAATAAATATCAGTGGGAGCATTGTGAACGGATGGATGGAAAGCCCGGGACACAGGTCGCCCATCATGGACAGGGACGAACTGTTCAGCGACGGCGGCACCGGGATGTATTGCGAGAAGAAAACATGTTATGCGGTAATGGTTTTTGCGGGTCTTGAGCATAATGAAAATATTCAGTTAGACCCCAATTATATGGCATTCATATACCTGTATGACCCGTCATATCCTTTTGATTTTGATGTTCCTGTGACTATCGATATCGAATCAACAGATTATATAAATATATATCTTGTATCAGGCAGGGACCAGTATGAAAATTTCCTGCACAACGGGAAATACCAGTCTTTTCTGGAAAGTGAAATGACAAAAAAATTCAATACTAAAGTTGTAGCCAGCAAAGGACATGGAGTTATAATCCGGTCAGCAGGCAGTAAAATCGCCAGTATACATGTCCATATAAGGTATTCATAAATGCCTTTTTCAAAGCCTTGCCGTTTGCCACAAGTTTTAACTTACGCTATCAAGACTGATATTATCCCTGTCAGGAATATCCCGTCAAATGTCCCGGCCCCTCCGATGGAAGCTACCGACGTCCCGAGTTCAGGGATTTTTTTAAGGTTGAGAAGGTCTGCACCGATGAGACTGCCAAGCGTGCCCGAGATATAGGCAATCATGGGTGCATCGTTCGGAGAGATGATCAGCGCCACAAGGGCCGCAAAAATCGGGGGAAGCAGCGCAGGAACTGCTATCCCAAGACCTTTCACCGGCCGTGCCATCATGTGAACAAGAATAGTCATGATAGAAACGCCGATAACCACGTCGGCCAGGTTTACCCTGGTGATGAGAAAACAGGATATTGCTACCGGGATTACTGCGCCTCCCAGGTTGACAGCGATGGTAGTGCGGCGCTCCACTTCGAGAGGAGGAAGCAAATGCCTGAACCAGTAAAAGTCGATAGCCTGGAGAGAGACCATGGACACCCGCGACCTGATCTCTTTCACCGGGATATTCACATAACTGCCAAGCAGCGACAATAAAAGGAGTGCGACAGAATATTCAGGCGGAAAACCGAGCTTCCTGAAAGCATGACCTATGATATCTACGCTTATGAGAACAAAAAGCGCAATGAGCGCCAGGAATAAGAGTGCGATAAACGATGCTGCCAGCCTCGGATAGATAAGACGCGCCAATTAAACCTCAACATAAATGAGAACAGGATTAGTTGTTTTTTCCGTTAATTGGAAGGAGGAATGTGAATGTGCTTCCTTCCCCATACTTGCTTTCAACCTTGATTTTCCCCCCGTGGAGCTCAACAAGTTGCTTTGAAATCGCAAGTCCAAGCCCAGGGCCGCCGTATTTTCCGGGTGTTTTCGGATCTCCCTTCTGGAATTTCTTGAACAGCCCTGGCAGAACTTCTTTTTTTATCCCAATGCCTGTGTCCGAGACCTGGAACTGCGCCATGCCGCCCACTTTTTTTGTTGTTACTGTTACAATTCCCCCGCCATCCTTACTGAATTTAATGGCATTGCCAAGCAGGTTGAATAATATCTGCTTGAACCTCTGCCTGTCGGCCTGGATGGACACAAGTTCAGGATCAAATTCTTTTTTCATGATTATACCATGACTGGCTGTTTTTACTTTCATCAAAACTATTATTTCATTTATCGGTTTTACGGCCTCAAATCTTTCAAAGGCAAGCTCAACCTTCCCTGCCTCTATCCTTGCAAT
>CABMIA010000157.1 GCA_902386085.1 uncultured archaeon | reverse complement strand
TTATGTTCATGTCATCCCTTTTTAAGGAGTCTGGCTGCGCCAAGCCACACTATGATTATTGCGGCAAATCCGATCATGATGGCAGCCACTTTTCCTTCTTCTCCCATGCCAGGTATGGAATAATTCGGGAACAGCGGTGCAACAGGAGCGATTGCAGTATGTATTCCGTTTTTTATAACAACGCTTGCGGTCTGCTGAAGCCCGTCCGGGTTGCCTGACGCCAGAAACGGCGCTGCAACGGCAATTCCCAGAATGGCGATAGCGCCCACGACAGCCACCTTTGCAGTGCTGACTTTTTTATGGGCGTCCTCTGCAACAATATCAGGGCGCGTTTTGATTATGGCGCCAAATACGATGACAGTTATTATGCCCTCTCCTATCCCTGCCACGCCCTGGAACGTGCCCATGAGTAGAACGCCCTGCTTTAGCGGGAATGTGCCTGCGAACCACAGCTCGAATGCAAGCGCGATTGAGGGTATGATCATACTGAGCCATGCGGCGGCGAATAGCGCGACTGGCCGCTTTACCGAAAGCTTGCTCAAACCGATGAAGCTGTAATAACCAAGGAAGCCGCCTATTATCCCCATGTTCATTATGTTCGCTCCCATGGCTGTTATCCCGCCGTCCCCGAAAAGGGACTGAACCGCGAGTACAAGTGTCATCAAAAGGACAGCAGCCCAGGGACTTGCGAATATTATAGCAGTAAGCGCAGCGCCGACCACATGCCAGCTTACGCCGCCGAACATGGGTATGGGTATGAGCAGGTTGGCGGCGATATTTATGGTCTGGAGCACGAACATGCCTGCCGCGATTACCCCGAAAAGAGGGATCATGTTCTCATTCATGTCACTGCGTGCCCATTTTACAGCCCGGGCGATGAAAATTACGGCTATTATCCAGTACACTGCTGCCTGTCCGAGCGGGATGTAGCCATCCGGAATATGCAATTTTGATGCCTCCTAAAGTAATTTTTATTAACAATTTTTAAATATCAACATATATAGTATTACGAAATTGTAATTTTGTAATACTCAATACTCATAATAAATCGTTATAGTATATGTAGGTTATGATTCGGTCAAGTTCCATGTCGTCAATAAACCTTTTGTCTAAATTTTGAAAACAATGGCATTTGGTGATATTTTGATAATTAAAATCTGAGGTTCGAAGCTTTGAAACGCATCAGATTATTTATACATAACCAGAATAATCAGGGGTATTATGAATATACTCAGACGCGGTCGGCTTACGATAGAACCTGATGAAGATGTCATGCGCTTCACATCGTCGATGGAAGCCGATAAGCGAATTTTCGATGCCGATATCGAGGTCGATAAAGCCCATGTCGTCATGCTGAAAGAGCAAAGTATCATAGCCGAAGAGGATTGTTCAGCAATCCTCCGTGGTCTGGATATTATACAAAAAGAAGGCATCACTGCCCTTGATGCGTCATACGAAGATGTTCACATTGCGCTTGAGGCAAAGCTCATAGGAATAGCAGGCGAAGACACAGGCGGACGGATGCACTCGGGCCGATCGCGCAACGATGAAGTAGCGGCATGCATCCGGCTTGCGCTTCGCGAGGAACTCATCAATCTTATGGAGGAGGTTTCCGACCTTGTAATGACCCTTGTTAATAATGCAACGAAGCATCATGAAACCATTATGCCGGGATACACCCATACCCAGCATGCGCAACCCACAACGCTTGCCCACCACCTTCTTGCCCATGCAAGTGCATTTCTGCGCGACCTTTCGCGCATCAGAGGCGCGTACTGGCGCACCAACATGAATCCCCTTGGAGCAGCGGCTTTTGCTTCCACAGGCTTTCCCTTAAACAGGAGAAGGACAGCAGAACTGCTCGGGTTCGATGCAGTGATGGAAAATTCAATGGACGCAGTGGGCACGCGCGACTTCATGATTGAAGCTATAGGCACTTTCAGCAACCTGATGACCAACCTGGGCCGGCTGGCGGAAGAACTGATCCTGTGGAGTTCATCCGAATTTGATTTTATAGAACTGGATGACAGGTATTCCTCCACATCCTCTATAATGCCGCAGAAAAAAAACCCGGATATCGCGGAACTCATGCGCGCAAAGACAGGAACGGTACACGGCGCACTCATGTCAGTATTGACTATCTGCAAGGCCCTTCCTTACAGCTACAACCGCGACCTGCAGGAAGCCACTCCGCATCTCTGGCGTGCAGCCGATGCTGTGCGCGCATCCACGCGCATGGCGACTGGAATGGTCAGTACGATGAAGATCAAGAAAGAAAACATGAAAAGAGCATCCTCAGAAGGATTCATGACTGCAACAGAACTTGCCGACACCATTGTAAGAAAGACGAATACCCCTTTCAGGACTGCTCATCATATCGTGGGTGCGATCGCAAAGACCGGGAAAACCCCGACTCTTTCTGACCTGGATGAACTTGCATCTGATATAATAAAGGAGAAATTAAGCGATAAAGGTCTCACTGAAAAAGATGTACGGGAAGCGCTTGAACCAAAGGCAAATATTAAGAAACGGACTGTGACGGGCGGCCCTGCACCGAAGGAGACAAAGCGACAGATAAAAGTGATAAAGAAAATACTTGCAGTTCATCAAAAAGAGATCAATGTCATTCGCAAAAATCTCGACAGGGCAAAAGAAAAACTTGATAGAGCAACAACCAGCCAATAGCAGTATCAATAGTTAGTCATGGATTGCCACACCTCTGATTCTCACGTGCACTACATTCCCCGAGAGGCGCACAGCGCCGACAACATAATTTGGGAACTATATAGGCGAAACGTAATGAGCAAGAGCCATATTTAAAGCATTATACCATGCAAAAACATAAAAACGCCTGATCTCCAACTACCTCCTTAATATGTCCCACCAAGCCCTCCTTAAAGACAAGCTCCCGCCAGAAAAACTCTCCCGTCTCCCCAAAGGCTTTGAGGTCATCGGGGACATCGCAATTATATATATCCCTCAATCGCTGGATGATGAAAAATATCTCATCGCGCAGGCACTTGTCTCTCACAGGAAAGATGTAAACATAGTCCTCCGGAAGATTAACAAGCTTGCGGGCACGCAGCGCGTTGGAGACTTCGAAATCCTGCTTGGAAACAGGACAACAACGCTTCACCGGGAGAATGACTGTGTTTTTCATGTAGACCTGAAAAAGGCGTATTTCTCAGGTAAACTGGCATACGAGCGGAACAGGATAGTGCAAATGGTGAACGATGGTGAAGACATTCTTGTATTATTCTGCGGTGTGGGGCCGTTTTTGATCCCTATAGCTAAAAAGAAAAATGCCAGTATTGTCGGGCTTGACAGCAATGCTGATGCGTGTGAATATTTCAGGATAAATGCAGAATTGAATAAGATTGATGCTGATATCATCCTCGGCGATGCAGGATCAATATGCAGCCTCTTCAAACGCAAATTTGACAGGATCGTGATGCCCGCGCCGTATGGCCAGGATTATTTTCTCAACCTTGCCAGTTCCCTATTGAAACCTGAAGGCGCTGTTCATTTCTATACCTTCAAGAAAGATTTTGAAATTTCTCATTTTAAAAAATTACTTGAAAAAAAAAGATGGATAATTGATTTTTATCGGAATTGCGGCGGCGTGGCTCCACGGGTGAGCAGATATGGTTTTGACCTGCGGCAGCGATAATGAGATAGATTTATCTGATAAGGATGTGGAAGGTGGAATAGAATAATGTTATCGACCTCGAATCTTGTTAATGTCGTGCTGTATGCTTTCGGAAAGTATCTCCTGGTGATGTTCATTTTCCTTTGTGTCGCGGTGGCCTTCCACGAAACAGGCCACATTCTTTTCGCAAGGTACCACCGTCTTGATTACAGGATTTTATTTGAAAAGGGCAATTTAAGTATCAAAGCCGACTGGAACAGGCTTGGGAATAAGAAAATATACGGACACGTACTCGGTATTATTTTCGGTCTTCCGCCTGTGATCCTCGGAGGATTTTTATATCCCACGCCTATCTTTTTGCTGCTGTACCTAGTCGCATGCTATGATGATTTCAGCGCAGTGGCTTATGAGCTTTCGAATTTGAAAAAGATATTTGGCTTTTTATTACTGTGAGTTATGTACTCGCACGGTAAATATTATATACAGTAATGTTGTATTAAGCAATGGTGAATTTTAATGAGCCACGTCATCGGATTGAAATGCAGGGAATGCGGCGCTGAGTACCCTGCCGTCATCCAGAATACCTGTTACGAATGCTTTGGACCTCTTGAAGTCAATTACGACTGGGATTATATTTCTGATCATATCAGCAAAGAAAAGATAGCTTCTGGCCCGAAATCCATATGGAGATACAAAGACCTCCTCCCGCTTGAATCCGAGAAACGCATCGACCTCGGCGCGGGTTTCAATACGCTCCACCACGCAGACCGGCTTGGCGCAGTGCTCGGGCTGGATGAACTCTATATCCTTGACGAATCCGTGAATCCCACGAATTCCTTTAAAGACAGGGTCACATCCGTGGCCATCTCAAAGGCGATCGAATTTGATGTAAAAGCAGTCGGGTGCGCAAGCACAGGCAACCTTGCGGCAGCCGTGGGCGCGCATGCGGCAAAAGCGGGCTTGCCTGCATACATTTTCATACCAGCCACGATCGAGCTTGGCAAGATCGTCCAGATGCTTGTCTATGGCCCGAACGTAATTGCTGTGGAAGGCACGTACGATGACGCAAACCGCCTTGCAAGCGAGGTGGCGGACTCTCATCCCGACTGGGCTTTTGTGAACATTAATATCCGTCCTTATTATACCGAAGGCTCAAAGACGCTCGCTTATGAGACTGCCGAGCAGTTGGGCTGGCAGGTTCCGGACCATATCGTGGCCCCCATGGCAAGCGGGGCGCTCCTGTGCGCGATTTCGCGCGGATACAAAGAACTTGGACGTATAGGTCTTGTGGATGACGCGAAAGTCAGGATATCGGGTTCGCAGCCCCTTAACTGTTCGCCCATATCATGCGCGGTACAAAATGATAGTGAGGTAGTTCCTGTGCGGAACTATGAGACAGTTGCGCACAGCCTTGCAATAGGCAACCCGGCAGACGGCTATTATGCAAAACGGGCGATCCTGGATTCAGGCGGTTATGCGGCTTCGCCAACCGATACCGAGATCATCGAGGCCATCCATCTTCTTGCACGGACAGAGGGCATATTCACAGAACCCGCTGGCGGCACAACGATCGCGGGCCTGAAGAAACTGGTGGAGAGCGGCCACATCGAGCCCGACGAGCGGGTCGTGGTTTACGTTACTGGCAATGGTCTCAAGGCACAGGACACGCTGCTCAAATCACTGCAGCGCCCGCCTGTGATCAAACCCATGCTGGGTGAGTTTGAACATTTACTTGGCCCCAAACTTGACATTCATGCATCGCGAGAGGCCATGCCTCTCGTGCATACCTGATGGTGATACAAATGGTCAGAATAAGATTTTCTTCAGCGTTAAGCAATGTAACACATGCGCGTGAAACGACCCTTGAACTCGGCGATACCACAGTAAAGACCGTGCTGGATAAGCTTGTTGAAAAGTTCGGTCCTGATTTTGAAAAACGTATCCTTGATAAAGGCGAAGTAAGGCGGTTTGTCAATCTTTATGTGAACGGCGAGGATATAAGGCATTTGAAAGGGCTTGAAAGTCCTGTAAAAAATACTGACGAAATCTCGATACTGCCTGCCGTTAGCGGGGGATAAGACTTACATTTCCTCTATTTTCTTTACACTCATCAGCGGATAATCCAGTTCCTCATCGTGTGCAAGCTCGGCAGAGGCAATAGTATTTTTATATCGTATCTGCAGGCTTACATTCAGCATACGCCCTTCCAGCTCACAGTACTTGTACCTGGGGTTGAGTTTTTTCCCGACCATCTCGCGGTCGATTGAAACGCTCACGCTTCTGACATACGGCTGGAGGATCACACTCTGCTCAATTGTCCTTGAAAGGTCATCAACCGTTTCGATACTGATCGGCGTTCCAACGAACTGGTGGTAGAGTGCACCAAGCTTTATCCCCGCTTCGAAAACTGCCCTGTCCCTGTCATTAACTTCCGTCATAAAACTCCTCGCTTAACGTTTATCATAAAACCTCTTCCCAAGCGGACTCAGGATATAGGCACATACGAAGACAAGTAATATTAATGAAGCGATTTTTGCTATTTCCTGCCTGCCAAGATAAAAAACTACTATATCAAAAATAAGCAGAAGCCCCATGGGCGCAAGGGCAGCAGGATTTTTCAATTTGGGATAGCCTATCCTGCTTACCATGAGAAGGGATACGATGACGAGTAGAAGAATGAACGAATACCTGGAATATGGGGCATAATCCTCCACCAGGAGGAATAAAGCCACTATAAAACCCCCGGATGTTATTGGTATGCCTTCAAAACCATCTTTTTTGCCTGCCACATTGAACCTGGCAAGGCGCAGCATGCCGCACACAAGGAAAAAGCATGCGAATATCCCCAGCGGCCAGCCAAGATAAATGTAAGCTGCAATTGACGGTGCTGCGCCAAAAGCTATCACGTCTGCAAGAGAATCAAGGTTTGCGCCAAGCACCCCGTATCCGGTGTACCTTGCAACTGCGCCGTCTGCGCCGTCGGCTATTACAGCGGCAAGGATAAGCACAAGCGCGCCAGCGAAGTCCTGGCGGATTACCTGTATTATCGCTGCAAAACCCAGGAGCGCGTTGATCAGGGTGATAATATCGGCAGGTTTTATGAGTTTTGCGATATTTTCTCCCATTCTACCTCCGTATCTTCTCTTTCTTCGTAGCGATTATTGTTTCTGCCGCTTTAACTGTGTCATTCACCCCGACCGTGAACTCGTAGCCTTGCGGAATTATCACATCCACGCGCGAGCCGAAACGTATCATGCCAATGCGCTCACCCCTTTTTAATTCGCTCCCCTCGCTGATGTAGGATACGATACGGCGGGTCAGGACGCCTGCAATCTGGGTCAGTTCAAGCGTTCCTGACCCGGTTTCCATTACTACATGGTTACGCTCGTTCACGAGTGAATCTTTATTGAACGCAGGAATATAGCCCCCGGGTTTATAATCGATATGTGTAACCCTGCCTGCAAGGGGTGCCCGGTTAACGTGCACATTATGGATGTTCATGAAAATGCAGATGGTATTATCCTTTGTAGAGATCACCCTGCCGTCTGCGGGTGAAACAGCATCGTCCTCATCGCCCTGCGGGATACTCTGTGGGTCGCGGAAAAATATAATAAAGAATATTGTGAGAATTACCCCGGTAAAGAATAAAAAACCAAGCAGGATAAACAGGATCCCATCCAGGTTCATTGAAGCATACCCTGCTACAAGAGTGAAAAATATCGCACCCCCGATCCAGGATAAAGATCCTTTAGCCAGCATGTTTGAAGATACCCCCGACCATGATCAAAATACCATCGATCATGTCGATAATTTCAGGAAGTATTTTCAGGACGGCATAAGCTATCAGGAACAGCGCAATAAGTGAACCTATTTTTGCTATGACAGTATGTGCGATATAAAAACTCATATCCGGATTGCCAAACCATGTCATCCCGTAAGCATCAACGATGAAAACATTCCTTATCAGGTTTAAGCCGTAGATGACAGGGACTGAAACAAGGAAAGCTTCTGCCTGGCGCTTAAATGACGCATTGGCACATGCGATTACCCCGATAAAGAGCGCGATGCTTTCGATTGCAGTGCAGGCAAGGATGATCTCGACCTTGTAGCCATTGACTGCTACAATATTCCAGTCAAGCCTCGTGACAATTACCCCGAAAACCGAACCAAGCCAGATGGTCTGGTCGGTCACAGTTGAGATTATCCACGTATTCATCGACTGTACTTCCGAAAAGATAAAATACGAGATCCCGCCGATAGCGGCGGCAGTAGTAGCCATGAAAAGGGAAGTCGTGGTACTTATGCCTTTTGTGTCCTTTAGAATCCTTTTGTCCTTCCGGATCATGACATAACCTATAAAAATACAAAGCGCTGCTGTTAGAAGTGATAAGACCACATTAACATAGTCGCCAAGCTGTACATAATGCGGCGTTTGAATTGCCCAGTGAGCTGGGAAACAACCCCCGCCTGCAC
>CABMIA010000156.1 GCA_902386085.1 uncultured archaeon | reverse complement strand
GATAAAATTAATTTAAATATGGATTACAACGGACGGCAAATGGAACTTACAAAAGGGCAAACCTTGAACGTGACCCTTGAAGCAAATCCAAGTACCGGTTACTCATGGGAAGTAGTAGAACTCAACAATAATATACTGCGCCAGATTGGAGAACCAGAATACCAGCAAATTTCCAACTTCACCAGCGAACATCCTGTGGTAGGTGCTCCTGTAATGCAGAATTTTCGATTTGAAATTATAAACACAGGGCAAACAACTCTTAAATTGGTCTATCGTCGGCCATGGGAAAAGGATGCAGCGCCATCGAATAATTTTTCCGTTGATTTAGTTGTGCGGTAGTGTTATACTTTCCATTGTGTTAAAAACAGAACAGCCTGAAAAGCAAATAGCAGGTAAAGATGAAAATTAAAGATATTACATCAATAATTACCGGAGGTTTAGTAACGTTTTTCATGTGGAGAATGCTCTTTCCATTTGTAAAACCTTATCTTTTTGCTGGCATTTCCGTGTTCAATGACGGGTGGGTATATTGCAGGCAAACTGAGAACAAACGGATTTTCATCAGGTCCTGTCAGTGGTCTGGTCGCAGGCTTTATTGTGATGCTTAATATGGCTGTAAATGAAAATGACTGGCGTTCTATATTTTTTGTAATTATAATTACAATTATATTTGTTGTTGGCGGAGGTTTAGGCGAATTAATTTTTAATATCAGTAAGAAAAAATAATATTGTACGGGGGTACTCATATTATTAAGAAAGCAATAGATGAATGTGTAAATTCTAATAAGTGAGGTAGTATTCTGGAAATAATTTGATCATTCGTACAAAGTTAAGGGAGGAAATAAAATGGTGATTAGATCAGAACTAAGGGAGTTTAGGGCATGCGTGAATAGAACTGTTAGTAAGGAAATTAAAGCCGGTCTAATCGCATTGCTTATGGCTTTCCTCCTGGCGGTCACAGCCCAGGCAGTCGTCCCCGTCAGCCCCCCAGAATCCCGATTTGTATGGGAGCCCGAAGAAAACCTGACATTCACATGGACGCCCGATAACTTTTATGGATTCTATTACGATGCGCAAAGCAGAACAGGCAAAGAATCCCTTACCATAAAGCTTGATAACATTGGGAACAGGTCTATACCAAAAGATTGTATAATATATTCTACAACTGTTGAAACAGCCACTGCCAGATACAATCCTTTCGGAAAATATTCAGTTATCGGGTTCATGGGAGAAAAATACCTGGCTGGATATCCTGCAGGCAAGAGCAATATCACATCTAAAAGCGGGACATACCTCAACTATTTACAATACATATCTATCGATGATGACACCAGTTATACATTGATCGAAGGAGGCAACCTGACTCTTCGCGGTTATGTCCTTGAAGTCAGAGATGTGAATGCAACGGGCTCTCAAGTTACTCTTTCACTCAGGCAAGGTATCGAGGTAGATACAAAGACCATTGATGCCGGGAAAAATTATGTTTATGAGATAAGTGACGGAACGGTCATCGCAGTCCATATTAATTCTGTTTTTGAAGAAAAAGAAGCAGCCTATGTCAATATTAAAGGTATATTCCAGGTATCATATCAATATCCAATCAATGAATATGATAGATCTGGAATGATGAAAATAACAAACGTCTCCAATAGAAGCATTACAATGAGAAATATATTTGATACTGTGGATTTAAAGCGGGGGAGTATTATTGAAATATTGGGGGGTATAAGATTAAAGATAGCGGATTCGAATAATCTTAGAGTCCAATTGTATAGTGATAGGTACAATGAAAAGATCGAGCACAGGGGGGCTACAGGCTCAAACAACCGTACTGCGTGGGACGGTTTGAATTATGACGGATTCTGGTATGACATTGAATCTGGCAATTACTCAGAGTCGCTTGTGATAACAAATATGACTGGCAGGAGAATACCCGAAGGTGGTCTCACGTATACAAGTTACATAATGCGAGTACCTTATGCTGTTACTAAAGTAACAGGTAAAAATATACCCGGAACAGACGGTTCATATGTTACATTCATGCTTGGCGGGAAAGAATATATGGTAAAAAACAACGGGTTTGCAGAATTATTGATAGCACATGAAGAAAGAGCTTCAGATAAAAAGACACTTGTTGAGGGGGAAACATGGGAACTGGGCGAAGGGTATTCTCTTACGGTTAAGTCCATAGATGCAAGATACAACCCAAGGACCGCGCTGCTGATACTGAAAAAGAATGGTATGGAGCTTGATGATATAATGCTTAAAAGTCCAAATGGATCGGGATATACACTGCCCGGAGAAAATGGTATGCCAAAACTCATCACCTACCTTGATGCAGTATTTGCAGGCGCCAGTGGGGGCGATATGATACAGCTTCGTTACACCATGTTCGTTTCGGATAACATCACTCAGATAAAAGAGGGCGACAGGTTGGGCTTATTCAATGTAACGGTCATGGAGCCGGATCGGATAGAATTAAAGAACAGGGAGCCGATCGACCTGAAAGCCGGAAGCAGTATAAACCTGTTCGGGAATCTCAGCTTTTTTGTGGAGAGTTCTGATGAACTCAGGTTCTATCCGACAAATGTGGGGGATTCGCAGGTGATTCCTGATGAGGCTCCCGTGAATGATGTGCCGGATATTCCTGATGTGACTATTCCTGTTGGGACTTCTCCGGTGCCGGGTCGGACAGAGAGGGCATCAGGATTTCAAGTCGTTATTTCATTGGCTGCACTTATTGCGGTTTATCGGATCAGGAGCAGGAGGCATGGATAGAATAGCTTACAACGAAATAAATGCATATTTGATCTCATTGATGGCAATCCTGCTCCTAGCAGGTGTCATTCAGGCTGCTGCACCCGTCAGCGCGCCTGAATCCCGCTTTGTTTGGGAACCTGGTGAGAACCTGACATTCACATGGACGCCTGAGAACTTCGATGGGTTCTTTTACGATCCCGAAAACAGGGCAGGCAATGAAACCCTCACCATAAGGCTTAATAAAAAAGACAGGGTGATGACCGATGTTGTGTATTCTACAACGGTAGGAACGGCCACCGCGAGATACAAACCGTTCGGGAAACATGCCGTCATCGGGTTCATGGGAAAAAAATACCTTGCAGGATATCCCGAAGGCAAGAGCGATATCTCTGACATAAGCGGGATAAACCCCAGCCGGCTCCATGAAATACTGATCGATGACGACGCCAGTTATACTTTAATTAAAGGAGGGAACCTGACCCTGGGTCAGGGTTATGTCCTTGAGATCAAAGATTTGAATGTAACAGGTGCCGAAGTTACGCTTTCACTCAAGAAAGACGGCATCGAGACAAATACCAGTACCGTCGATGCCGGAAAAAATTATATTTATGAGATGCAGGAGTCACAGGTTATTAAGGTACATATTGATTCTGTTTTTGTGGGAAAAGAAACGGATTCTGTAACCATAAGAGGTATTTTTCAGGTGTCAGATTATGAAACGCCTGTAAAAAGGGATCTTTTCGGATTCATGGAGGTCACTAAATTGTCCGGATCAGGTATTACGATGAGAAATGCAGTTGACGCTGTGGACTTGAAGCCGGATCGTAATATCGAAATCCTGAATGGTATAAAACTGAAGGTAGCAGACTCGAATACTCTCAGACTTCACTTATATTATGATTGGTATGATGAAAAAAGGTCACACAGGGGAGCATCAGGCCCGAATAATATTACTGCATGGGACGGTTTGAATTATGCCGGGTTCATGTATGACTTTGAATCAGGCAATTATTCAGAATCGCTTGTGATAACAAATATGACTGGCAGGAGGATACCCGAAGGCGGTCTCACATATACAAGTTACAGGCTGAGGAAGGTGCCTTACGCTATTACAAATATAAAAGGCATAAAACCCGCAGGAACAGACGAGCTGTATGTCACATTCAGCCTGGGCGGGAATCAGTATGCGGTGAAAAGCGACGGGCTTGCAAGAATGTTGATAGCGCATGGCGATACTATCTCTGAAAAAAAGACTCTTACAGTAGATGAAATTAATTTTACCGGGGAAACATGGGAACTGGGTGAAGGATACGCTCTAACGGCTAAGGCCGTGGAACTGATGTCTAACCCAAGAAAAGCACGGCTGGAACTGCGCAGGAACGGTGTTAAACTTGATGATGTATGGTTGTCAAGTGGAAATGCCTATAGATATTTCCAGCCTGGAGAAACCGGAACACCAAAACTTATCACATACCTTGATACCGTATTTGAAAGCGCCAGTGGGAGACATTTGATAATGCTGCGGTACACCAGGTTTGCGTCAGATGAAATCATCCAGATAAAAGAGGGCGACAGGCTGGGTGTATTCAACATCACAATAGTAGAGCCTGAGAGGATCGTATTAAAGAACAGGGTGCCGATTGAACTGAAAGCCGGAAGCAGCATAAACCTGTTCGGGAATCTCAGCTTTTTTGTTGAGAATTCGGATGGACTGAGGTTCTATCCGACAAATATGATGGGTGAGCAGGTGATGCCTGAGGAGGTTATTGAAAATGTGGCGCAGGAGACACCTGATGTAACCACTCCGGCTGGGACTTCCCCGGTTGCGGGAGGTTCGTGGAGGATACCGGGATTTGAAGGAGTTCACGCAATAACAATAGTTGTTGCAGTATATTTATCCGTGAGAAAGATTTAGTATACAGGGAGAAATGATATGGTATCTAAGAACAAAATTGTAACATCTGTAATAATAT
>CABMIA010000155.1 GCA_902386085.1 uncultured archaeon | reverse complement strand
GAATTCTCCGGCCAGATAAAGTCCGGCTACACCTATAAGTGCTACGACAATCAATAAAATTGCTATTTCCTTATTTTCATTCAACTCCAACTCACCACTGGCCTTTTTAATTCCTCATCAAAGAAATCCAGATATTCCTTCTTGCTCATTCCAGCCGAGCGTCCTATGTATTTTGAAGGAATTGTATCAAGCATTGTATTGTATTCCTGGATTATGTTGTTGTAGGTGTACCTGTGCCGTGCGATTTCATCCTCAATATCCTTGATCGCGTTCATGGTCACGGTTACGGTCTCTGAGGTCTTAAGTGCCGGATAGTTCTCAGCAACTGCAATTATATTCCCGAGCAGCCCGCGCATCTCCCCATCCATTTTATTGAGATCATTCGGGCCCGCTTTCCCCAGGTTCGCCCTCATGCCCGTGATTTTCATGAACGTCTCCTGCTCGAACTTCGCATAGCTTTTCACGGATTCAACGAGCTGTTCTATCATATCAAGACGCTTTTTCATTGCCACCCTTGTCTGGGAAAGCGTTGCATCCCCTGCATTCCTTAAGCTCTTGAACCTGTTATATACAGAGAAGGAATAAATGACAATAAGAATGAAAACCAGGAAAAGAAAAAGCAGTATCGCCACCGAAATGTCCATGGCTATACCTATAATCAGGCACTATATAATAATTTCTGAGGGGGTCTGTCAAGTCTTCGGGGGTTTTTGCTTTATGAATGGTTGTCAATGATAGGAAAACATGCCAAAAATCGTCAGATTTTTTTCGCTATAAGAAATGTCAAGATAAAAAAGAGGGTTCGAACAGAGGCGTTTTTAATATTTTGTACTTGCAACCTGTAAAATTTAAAAATTGCTTTGATGATCGACCGCAACCTTTATTATTAAAAACGTAATTTATTAGTATAATGTACGTAAAAAGTACATAACCGATACTAGAGGTGAAGTATGTCAAAGAAGGTCGTTATAGAAACAAAAGTCAATGGAGACTTTCTAAATGAGACAAAATCACATTGCGAAAAATATAGAATCGTTGGCAGAATTAAAAACACTTGTACAGGAGCTGATTTATAAAGAAAAATATGTTATATTATGGAAGCACATAAAACAACATCATCCGAACATCACAGAGCAAGAAATCTTAAACGGTCTGGTATATGGCTTTTGTAAACCGGACAAAAATATCGAAGGTCGTTATATATCATGGTCTAAATTTACAAGCCCTATAAGGCTTATACGCATTGTTTTCGAAATCCATGCCATGACAGACGATGAATTTGTGCTTGTGATAACAGCCTTCGAGGAAGAATAAAGTTTTCCAAAATATAAAACACTAATTCAAGGAATAAAATAAATGAAAACTAAGAAAGAAAAAATGGAAATACACCCAGAAAATATACCGGTCATAACTCCAGAGATGATGGAAAAAACCGCCATCGAAATAGCTAAAAGGCGCACTGGCAAAAAAGAATCTCCTGTGAAAGGCGCTAAAGATATAAAATGCCCTTCATGCGGAAATAGTACTATGAGCTATGCCAATGATTTAACTTTTGATGTTACCCTGACTGGCGAGAGAATAGTTATACCAAACCTTACTGGTTTAAAATGCTCAAAATGCAGCGAAGAAGCGTTTGATGCAAATTCTACTAAAATTATAGAAAAGTACACAATAGACAAATCTGTTGGAGGATATGAGTTAAAAGTTTCTACCGTTGGGGGAGGTAAGATTGGAATGTATTTTCCCAAGGATGTTCTTCGTGTTATGAAGATCAGCAAAAGCGATAAGGCTATATTAACCCCTTTATCCAATCGGAAAATGATTATAGAATTGTTAAATTCAACAGCATAAAGAGTTAAGTTATTTTTATTCCCAAATTATAGATATCATCAATCAAATTAGAATGGGGGTTTTTGAAGTTAGTTGGATTTTCTCCAAGCGACAATTACGAAAAGGATATAAACGAATCTAATAAATAAAGGGATACATTATGATGAGGTATTGAGTTGAATCTTAGGATCAAACCTATCGGGGTTATAAAAAAATCCAGTTCCGGCCTGTCCGATGTAATAATATATTCTGATTTCGAACAGGTACTGGGCAATATTCTTGAAAAATTTGAAAAAGGAGCAAATCTGCTGATCGTACATAAGAACGACAACATAAAAGATAACCACCAGGTCCAGGTTTCGGGCGCGGAATTGATCAACCGGAAAGGAAACCTTCTGACCGTGAAAGGCATAGAAGCGGATAACGACTCCGTGATAGATATCAGACTGTGCAACATAAACCTGATTTGAGGCAAGGTTATGGGGGTTGACCTCGGGGACCTTTTTGAAAAAAAAGAAATAGGGCTTTCAGACCTGAAAGGGAAAATCATCGCCATCGACGCATATAATACCCTTTACCAGTTCCTTAGCATCATTCGCCAGCGCGACGGCACGCCGCTTGTTGATTCGCATGGCGAGGTAACATCACATCTCTCAGGGTTCCTGTACCGGACGACCAATCTCATTGAAGAGGGCATAAAACCTGTCTTTGTTTTTGACGGCGAGCCCCCGAGTTTCAAGAATTCCACGATTGAAGAGAGAAAAAAAATACGGGTGGAGGCCATGGAAAAATGGGAGGAAGCCCGCGCATCCGGGGATGAAGAGGCGATAAAGTATGCCCAGGCGTCATCGCATATCAGGGGAAATATGATAGAGGACGCCAAAAAGCTGCTCGGGTTCATGGGTCTGCCGGTCATCCAGGCGCCTTCAGAAGGTGAGGCACAGGCCGCATTCATGGCGCAGAAGAAAGATGCGTACGCAGCCGGGTCCCAGGATTACGACGCGCTTCTGTTCGGCGCGCCCGTGGTCGTTCGGAACCTTGCAGCCACAGGAAAAAGAAAGCTTCCGGGAAAAGGTGTATACGTCGATGTTAGACCTGAGATGATAGAACTTGAAACCGGTCTTCTTAAACTTGAGATCTCAAGGGAACAGCTTATAGATCTTGCCATTCTGGTATGGACTGACTATAACGAGGGAATTAAAGGATTCGGCCCTAAGAAAGCCCTGAAAGCCATCAAAAAGCATGGCAGCATTGAAGGTGTGATGGCTGAACTTGGAACAGATATAAAAGACCTGGCTGAAATAAGAGGGCTTTTCCTCAATCCCGGCGTAACCACGGATTATGAACTCAGGTGGAGAAAGCCCGATGCCCCTTCGATCATGAAGTTTCTCTGCGTTGAGCATGATTTCTCGCAGGAACGCGTATCAAAAGCGGCGGACCGTCTGCTTTCAGCCTCGGACCAGGGCCAGCAGACGCTTGAAAAATGGTTTTGATCACTAAAAATTTTACTTGGGCCCTTTCACTTTAATCGCAAGATCCTTTCCGAGCCGCTTGCACTCATCAAGGTCTTTTTCCGTTGGCTGGTACTGTATGCGTAATACAGGATCGATCACATTGATTCCGAGCTCACGCATTTTTTCTGCTATCATTACTGGCGCCTCGCCGCTCCAGCCATAAGACCCGAAAGCTGCTCCGAACTTCGCTTTTATGTGTGCTTTTTCAAGGCTTTCAATGAATTTCTCCATCGGGGGTAGCATCTTGTAATAGAAGGTTGAAGAGCCAAGCGCAATGGCATCCGCAGATTTCATGTCTTCTATTCTTGCTTCATGGAAATTCACGGCCTGTGCATCGATATTCCTTGATTTTATACCTTCCACGATAGCATCTGCCATCGCTTTGGTATTACCTGACGTACTGAGATATACAACAACTATTTTCGGCATATTTCTCCCACTGTTTCATATAGAGATGGATAACTGAGATACACTGCTCCATTCTCATAGACTTGTTAAAGTTGATTTTAGATAAATGTTTCCATCAATGGTCGAAGACTTAAAAATCCAGGAAGCAAAGTTCGATAACTATAATTACAAAAAGAAACAGAAAAGCAAATGGAGAAATAAATGAGCTTGAGGCTCTTTATATTCATCTTTCTTCTTGCGGTCATCTCAGGATGTATCGCCGGGGAAAAGAAGGAAGATACAACGGAGGTAAATACCATGGGAGATATTTCAATTTCGGCTGAGGCATTCAAAGCAGGAGAAACGATCCCGGCGGAATATACCTGTGACGGCAAAGACCTGTCGCCTGCACTGTCCTGGAAAGGAATACCTGCAAATACAAAAAGCCTTGCACTGATTATGGACGACCCTGATGCGCCGGGAAGAACGTTCCTCCACTGGGTGATATTCAATATCCCTGCAAATACCGAGAAACTTCAAAAAGGGGTTCCGAGAAAAGAAACACTCAGCGATGGAAGCAGGCAGGGTATGACTGATTTCGGGAGGGTTGGGTACGGAGGCCCGTGCCCGCCTCCAGGAAAGCCGCACAGGTATTTTTTCAGGTTGTATGCTCTGGATACTGTACTTAACCTGCCTGCCGGGGCATCAAGGAAACAACTGGAAGACGCCATGAAAGGCCATACGCTTGCAAAAGGTGAACTGATGGGAAAATACGGAAGATAAGAATAATTCACTCTTCGCTCTTCATTACTACCACAGACCCATCCCTCATGCGTATCAGCCTCTCTTTTTTAAGGCCATATTTCCGGAAGCTCATTGCCTCAACGTGCCCCAGGCCGAGGTATTTCATCAGCAGGTTCGCATCTTCCTGCGACATAGCAAGCTCTCCGGCCGGAGGTGCAATTTTGATTTTATTTTTTGCAAAAATTACCCCATCTTTCATATTGGCTCCCACGAACCCTTTTGAATCATTTAAAACAAGCGTGCCTTTTTTCATGTACGCGCCTGCGAACTCATCTGTCATGCCTTCCACGATTACCACACCGCCGTCAAGGTGTGCCCCGGTGTTCATTCCCGCGTCCCCAAGCACATGAACCATGCCTTTCTTCATCAACAGCCCTGTGCCATTGCAGGCATTTCCCTTTATCGTAACAAGAGTATCACAATTGCACCGCGCCGCCACTGTCCCGCGAAGTTTTCCATCATACAGCAACAGGTGCTTTTCCCTCTCATCGAATTTGTTCATAGCAAGAACATCTTTTCCCAGACCTTTGCAGAGTATCCCGGTTATTGACCGGAATTTATGATACCCGGGCTCATCCGACTTAACTTCCACCAGGTTCCCGATGGGTTCTTCGATATTACCTTTAACATAAATTACGCCCGAAACCATACCCATACCCATTTCTGAAGAAACGTCCCCATCCACATAAATCCTTCCTGCTTTTTCAGGCGACCCGCTTCCCCCGAAATGCGCAAGGTCGGCACCCATGCTGTAAGCCAGTCTTTTGCCGATGTTGCCTGTAATAAGCACGTCTTTGCCTTTCCTTAATTCATTCACAAGGTCTTTATATGTAAAATTCGTGCCTTCCTGGGATGGTATGACGCTCCCGGGGCTGATTTTATTCCCCTGCCATGTAAAACCGTACGTGTAATCGCAGAGATTATCGACAGGTTCTTTAAGTCTCAATTCCATAAAATTACCTTTCTGATCATATGATATGAATCTAATATTAAGAAAGTTCTGGATGAAACCTAAATCTGCAAGAAAATAATCCACAAAATGTAGGTTCGTTGCCAGTATGCAGGTTAACATCGTCTCCGCATATTTCTTTTACTTTTGTGCTCCTGTGGGATTAAAACCAGGCAATGTGCTGGAAATCCAGGAAAAACGGATTTCGTTCCAGAAATTATATGAGGTTTTGCAAAGCAGGCGAACCCCTTGAGCTGATCAAAAGCCACGGCTACCTGGAGGTTGCTGTGAACAAGGGAAATGCTGCGGATTTTTTAATGAAAAACAGGGCGACGATATAATTATAAGATCTGAGGTTGATCGGAAAACTCAATCTTTACCTTAGTTTCAGGGCGGTCAACTTTTACTATTCATAAACTATAGTTTAATTTTAGTAAGGGAAATATTAAACCATAGTTCAATTTTAGTAAACATTAAGTAGCATGGATTTTATTAGAAAAATTACTTAACCCGGCATGCAAACTAAGCACAAGATGAAACTTTGCGATTTTGATTATTACCTGCCTTCGGAACTTATTGCCCAATCTCCGATAGAACCGAGAGACTCATCAAGGTTACTGGTGCTCGGAAAGTATATTGAGCACAGGCATTTCGCCGATATCATCGACTACTTTGAAAAAGGAGATACGCTTGTGCTCAATGATTCAAAGGTCGTCCCTGCAAAACTCACAGGTAAAAAAAGTACAGGTGGACACATTGAAGCGCTCGTTGTCTCAAAAAGCGGGGCAGGATATGAATGTCTTATCCGCGGCAAGAACATCAGTGAAGGTACAAAACTCTATTTCGGGGGACTTGAAGCCACCATTCTTGAAGTTATAAAGAATGAGAACGCGAACAGGTATCTTGTAGGGTTTAGCTGCAACGGGAATCTGGACAATATCCTCGAAAAAATCGGGGAAGCGCCTCTCCCGCCTTATATCAAGAAGAAACTGGATGACAGGGACCGCTACCAGACCGTGTACTCGAGAGAAAAAGGTTCAGTAGCCGCGCCCACAGCAGGCCTGCATTTCACGAATGAGTTATTGAACCGCATAAAGGACAAAGGTGTCAATATCGCTTATGTTACACTTCATGTCAGCATCGGCACTTTTTCTCCTGTCAAAGTGGAGAATATAGAATATCACAAAATGGAGCCTGAATATTTTTCGATAAATGAAGAGAATGCAAAGCTGATCAATGGAACAAGGGGGAAGCTGGTAGCAGCGGGCACGACAACTGTGAAGGCGCTTGAGAGCGCGTGCATGGATGGCAGGATTGCCGCAAAAGAAGAAAAGAGCCGGCTTTTTATTTATCCTCCTTACACCTTCAGATCCGGAATTGACGCTATGATCACCAATTTCCATCTCCCGAAATCCACACTCTTGATGCTTGTGAGCGCATTTGCAGGCAGGGAACGGCTGATGGCAGCATATAGCGAAGCTATAATGCATTCATACAGGTTCTACAGTTTCGGGGATGCGATGCTGGTCCTGAAATAATAATAGGGATAATATGTACGAATTGATCCATAAAGATAAAAATACAGGCGCAAGGGCAGGAGTGCTCAGGACGGCTCATGGAATTATCGAAACTCCCGCGTTCATGCCGGTTGCAACTAAGGCCACAGTAAAAACACTCATCCCAGAGGAGCTGGGCAACATGGGCACACAGGCGATAATCAGCAACGCTTTTCACCTTTTCCTCTCTCCCGGAATGGATATCATCCGGGGAGCAGGCGGGCTGCATAAATTCATGCACTGGGAACATGCCATATTCACGGACAGCGGCGGGTTCCAGATGATACGCAGGGATTTCCCTTTCAAGATCACGGACGATGGGATCACTTATAAAAATCCGCGCGATGGGAAGAAATATTCTTACACGCCTGAGATCTGTCTTGAAAACCAGAAAATCCTGGGAAGCGATGTTGCCATGATACTTGATGAATGCCCGCCTTATGGTAGCGAGTATGACGTTGTAGAGGCTTCGGTCAGGAGGACAATAGAGTGGGCGAAAAGAGCTAAGGACGTGGAAAAAAGGGCTGACCAGCTTATTTTTGCGATACTGCAGGGAGGTATATTCGCAGCCATCAGGGAAAAATGCGCAACGGAGCTTGTTGCGATGGATTTTGACGGATATGGCATCGGAGGATTATCCATCGGCGAGCCAAAGGAGATAATGAACGAAGTGCTGAAATATAGTGTCCCATTTGTGCCTGAGGATAAAGCGCGATACCTCATGGGTGTGGGCTCGCCCGTGGAACTTCTTGATTCAATAGAATCCGGGGTCGATATTTTTGATAGCGCCTTCCCTACAAGAAACGCAAGGCACCAGACCCTCATGACAGGAAAAGGGGATATAGACATAGCCAGGGGGAAATTTGCCGCTGATTTTACTCCGGTTGATGAGGAGTGCGGGTGTTACACGTGCCGGAACTACACAAGGGCATATTTGCATCATCTTTTCCGGGAATCTGAACTGCTTGCGCTCAGGTTGGCATCCATCCATAATTTGCACTATGTGCAGTCAATAGTCAAAGGCGCAAGAAAAGCAATATTGGAGGATGGGTTTGTTGAGTTTAAAACCGGGGTAATATCCGGTTTTTCATGATGTTTTAACATGAGCAGGGATTTCACTCTTGCATCCAATTCACGCATGTCAACAGGATCGATGATAAAATCATCAGCTCCGGCTTCTATCGCTTTCATCTTATCTTCCCTTTCCTTCAGGGGGGATATGACAAGGATTGGTATTGGCATGTCTTTCCAGTTGTTTTTAATCTCCTTACACACCGCATAGCCATTCATATTAGGCATCATTATGTCTAAAAGTACGATATCGGGCCGGGTTCTTACTACTTTGGTCAGCGCCTCTATTCCGGTTGACGCTTTAATGACCTCATAATCCTTTGACAGGTTTTTCTCGATTAATTCAACATTCAACGGCTCATCATCCACTATAAGTAATTTTTGCTTTTTCATATAATATTTCTCCTATATTATTTAGTCTATTTTCACCCTTGTCGAGTGACCGTCTACAAAACTTCCAATTTCTATCAGTATGAACATCAATACCAGGTAAACAACTATTATTGCGCCCGGAGCTTGAGGGATTCCACCTGCCAGTGCGGTAAGGTTGGCATTTACCGCCATCAGTCCTCCTATTGTAAGAGAGATCAAAAACCCATTAACAGTCCAGTGCATATCAGGGGATTTTAGTTGAATGATATATGTTGCGAATAGAATTAACAGAGTTAGCCACACCTTTCCTGTAATAACGCCATCAAAACCCTGTGTTGTGAACAGATAACCTATGAAAGGGTTAGCTTCTATCGCGGCTCCGCGCTCATGCATCATTAATGCTCCGGTAATCGCATCCCCGAGCCCAAAAGTCAGGAATGCAATAAGGTAAAGGATGTGCTGCAGGTTGATTTTCCGCGAAGCAAGGATTAAAAGCAGCCTCAGAATTTCTGTAAGATCGGATATTACTCCATTCTGGGTATTCTCTGTCATGTTAGTCACCTGAAGATTTTATCTTTCAGGTGAACATCGTTTGCACAACAGGATATTGCGAGTTGCCACCGGGGTTAGCAAATTTTGGGAGATTTTGTTCACTGGTTCAAAAATCTTCAGATGAAAAACTTATTAAGTAATAATGAGCATAATGATAATGAAAGGTTTGGCAATATAAGATGATGATTGGTACAGGTTTAGGGATTATTATATGATTCTCAGGAAAAATATCTCACTTACCGAAGAATACTTAGTAAAACTTGAACCGTTGATGCAAAAGCACAATGGCAATCTCAGCGCGGTAATCAGAGAGGTTATTGACCTTGCAGATGCTGCATTCCAGGATCCCGATTCCGTCAAAAGGCTTATTTCAGGATTGAAACATGAACAAAACCTTACCTCTTCGACCCTGATCTGGGCATTGAAGAATCTTGCAGGCAGATTCCCTGATGCTGAGACTGTTCAGAATATAGTTGGCAACAACGTTGTTTCACTGGCAGCTCTTGAAGAACGTTTGAACGAACTGGGAAGTGAAATATACTGGGATTCGTCAGTCAAAATAACCTTTGATAATAATGTACAGCCGGGAAGCGCCACTATTGCTATAAACGGAAAGAACCCTGATATATGCAGGTTCCTTGCCGCAGTTATTTCATTATTTGCCGCTAAAAAATATAATCTCGTTGTAACGAAGCTCCGAGCCGTGAATGGCTCTCTTGAAATGGACATGCTGAAAGGTGAAAATGACGGGGCGGTGAAAAGTGTTGTGGAGAACTTTGGTTACATGGAGGATATTTTTTCTGAGCTATACAAAAAACCCGATTTCTGGAACATCATAATTCCTCTTTATGCAAAGATGAACTATGATATGGCCACGATACCCAGGCAGCTTTTTGAAGATATCCTTGCTGAAAAAACTACACAAAAAATAACGACATCCATCGAGCGTTTTTGCGGGTGTCCCATAAACCAGATCCCCAATGATGAATTCCTGAAAAAAATGAAGATACTCTACCAATCCATGGGTCTGATTGAAGACATGGAAATAAATAAGGACTCTTTGATAATACATCATGGGCTTGCAGACCATGACGCCATCAAAAAGTTGTCCGGGATGTTAGTAGAACT